>JADGHA010000032.1 GCA_019689695.1 Micromonosporaceae bacterium
GTCATGCGATATCGCTCCCTAGGTTGGTCGGCTCGACCCCGGCCGCCGCGAGCGGGGCAACCAGGAGAATGGGTCCGGATCCGTGCTGGCGTACTCGAGGCTGACGTACCCGCGGTAGCCGGCCTGCTCCAATTTGGACAGCCAGGCGGGCAGCGGCAGGCGCCCGGTGCCCGGCGCGCCGCGGCCGGGCGCGTCCGCGATCTGCGCGTGCCCGATACTGCCCGCGGCCCGGTCGATGGCGGCCGGGACGTCCTCGCCGTTGACGCCGAGGTGGTAGAGGTCCATCAGCACGCGCAGGTTGTCCACGCCGTGTGCGCGGGCCACCCGGTCGATGACCGCGCGCGCCTCGTCGACGGTGCGGATCGGGTAGCGGCTGGCTCCGCTGAGCGGTTCGATGAGGATGATGCCGCCGATGCCGGCGACCGCGGAGGCCGCCAGTGCCAGGTTCTCCGCGGCCAGGTCGTCCTGGGAGTGCGGGGACTGCCCGTCGATCCGGTTGCCGTACAACGCGTTGAACGCCCGGGTGCCCAGCCGCGCGCCGATGCCGACGACCACGTCGACGTTGTCCCGGAACTCGGTGCGGCGGGCGGGCCAGGAAACCAGGCCCCGGTCACCGGCGGCCATGTTCCCGGCCGCGAAGTTCAGGCTGACCAGGCGTACGCCGGCGTCCTCGATGGCGCGCACCAGCGCGTCGATCTCCGCGTCCGCGGGCGCCGGCTCGGCGAACGGCCACCACAGCTCGATGGCGTCGAACCCGGCGGCGCGCGCGGCCGCCGGCCGGGCCAGCAGTGGCAGGTGGGTGAGCAGGATGGAGCAGTTGACCGCGTACGGCAACGAGTGGGTCATCCCGGACTGCTCGCGCACAGGGGGCTCTTTCCGTGATGCGGAATAAGTTTTCCGTCAATAGTCTGGCCTGCCGGGCTCGGGCTGTCAACGCTCAGCCCCGCCAAGGATGCGCGGAGGCGCGCTGAACCGGCTGGGAAGTACGCTTTTCCGTATCGCAGAAGTGGTCAGCGACTCGGGGAGGACGCCTGTGGCCGGACGCCCGCCCGGCGAGGCACCCGGCACCGGGGTGCAGTCGGTGGAGCGGTCCTTGCGCCTACTGGAGTTGGTGTCCGAGGCCGGCGGTGAGCTGAGCATCAGCGAGCTGGCCAGCCGGTCCGGGTTGGCGCTGCCGACGGTGCACCGGCTGGTGCGCACCCTGGTCGACGCCGCTTACCTGTGGCAGCAGCCCTCCCGCCGGTACGCGCTGGGGCCGCGGCTGATCGCGCTGGGCGAGGTCGCCTCGCGCGTGCAGGGCCTGGCCGCACACCGCTGGCTCGCCACCCTGGTCGACGCGGTGGGGGAGACCGCGAACATGGCGGTGCTCGACGGGGACAAGGCGATCTACGTGGCGCAGGTGCCGTCGAAGCACTCCATGCGCATGTTCACCGAGGTGGGCCGCCGGGTCGACCTGCACTGCACGGGGGTGGGCAAGGCGCTGCTGGCGCAGCTGCCCGAGGCCGCCGCCCGCGAGCTGATCAGCCGCACCGGGCTGCCGGCGATGACGCGGCACACCATCACGGATCCGGGCCGGCTCATGCGCGAGCTGCGCCGGGTGCGCGACCGTGGGTACGCGGTGGACGACGGCGAGCAGGAACTCGGCGTGCGGTGTGTGGCGGTTCCGGTGCCGGGCGCGCCGTCCTTGACCACCATCTCAGTCTCCGGTCCAGAGGGGCGGTTGACTGCGGAACAGGTCGAGCGGGTGGTGCCGCACCTGCGCGCCGCGGCGGCGGGGCTGAGCGCCGAGTTCGGCTGAGCGCGGCGCCGGTCAGCCGAGCGCGGCCGACGCCGCGTGGTGGATGTGCTCCCCCCACAGCGCGCTGGCGCCCGCCGCATCACCGGCGGCGATGCGGTCCATGACCTGTTCGATCTCCTTGATGCTGCGCTCCGGGCGCCCCTCGCGGGACAGCGACCGGGCGCGTAGCCGGTAGAGCCTGCTCTGCAGCAGCGCGGCCTGGGCCTTCAGCACCTCGTTGCCGGCGCCGGCGTAGAGCACGTCGTAGAACTCGCGCTTGATCTTTAGCATCGCGGAGACGTCGTCGGAGAGGTGCGCCTCGCGCAGCCGGACTACGGTCTGCCGTAGCCGGTCGACCATGGCCGGGTCGGCGCGCTCGACGAACAGGCGCACGGCGAAGCATTCCAGCGCCTCCCGCACCTCGTACACGGCCCGGGCCTCGTCGTCGGTCAGCACGGCGACGGTCGGGCCCTTGTGCGGGGTGATGGTGATGAAGCCTTCGGCTTCCAGCTGCCGGTACGCCTCGCGCAGCGTGTTGCGCGACACGTCCAGCTCCTCGCAGAGTTCCCGTTCGACGAGCCGCTGGCCGGGAGCGAGCCCGCCATTGATGATCTCCGTGCGGATCGCCTCCACCACCTGCGCCCGAACCGGGGCGAAGACCCGGGTGATCTTCATTGACGCTCCTGCTTTCGGGTGTGCGTCCACGCCCGTGTCGGTGGCGTGAATACCACGGCGACCGGGCTCGGACGTGGCCGGTGGAACCACGGTAGCACGTGGCCCCATCAACCCATTGACTTATTGTAGGACAATCACGTATCTTGCCCTGACCAGGGAGAAGTAAGGTCCCCGGCGAGCCCATCTCCGGGCGCGCCGGGCCGAGTCACCTGGCGGCGATAGGCGGGCGCCGGGAGGAAGGTCGGGCATGTCGAGCGCACGTGACCGGGGCGGACCGGCGTCAGCCCTCGGTAGGGAGCCGAGGCAGTACGGGCTGTTCATCGACAACGCCTACGTGGCCCCGGCCGGCGACGGCGTCCTGGACGTCGACGACCCGGCCACTGGCACCGTCTGGGCGCAGGTGCCGGACGCCTCGGTCGACGACGTGGACCGCGCGGTCCGCAGCGCGGCGCGCGCCTTCACCGAGGGTCCGTGGCCGCGGTTGCGCGCCGCGGACCGGGCCAAGTTCCTCATCCGTTTCGGCGAGGCGATCGCCGACCACGCCGTGGAGCTGGCCGAGCTCCAGGTGCGCGAGAACGGCAAGCTGCTGCGGGAAATGTCCGGCCAGGTCAAGCTGATGCCGGAGTACTTCGCCTACTACGCCGGCCTGGCGCAGATGCCCACCGGGTACACCAACCCGCTGCACCTGTCCGACATGCTCAACTACACCGTGCGCGAGCCGGTCGGTGTGGTCGCCGCGATCACCCCGTGGAACTCTCCGCTGCTGTTGCTGACCTGGAAGCTGGGTCCGGCGCTCGCCGCCGGCTGCACCGTCGTGGCCAAGCCGTCCGAGGTCACCCCGGTCTCCACGCTGCGGCTGGCGGAGATCGCCGCGGAGTGCGGCCTGCCGCCCGGGGTGTTCAACGTGGTGACCGGCCTGGGGCAGCCGTCGGGCACGGCGCTGGTCACCCACCCCGGGGTGGACAAGATCGCTTTCACCGGATCCACCGCCACCGGGCAGGCCATCGCCGCGGCCGCCGGCCGCTCGCTCAAGCGGGTCTCGCTGGAGCTGGGCGGCAAGTCGCCGAACATCGTCTTCGACGACGCAGACCTCGACGTCGCCATCAACGGGTTGGTCGCCGGGATCTTCGGGGCCAGCGGCCAGACCTGCATGGCCGGCTCCCGCATCCTGGTCCAGGACGGCTGCTACCAGCGGGTGGTCGAAGAGCTGGCCAAGCGCGCGGACGCCATCGTGGTGGGGGACCCCCGGGACGAGTCCAGCGAGCTGGGCACCATCGCGTGCCGCAGGCAGTACGACAAGGTCCTGCGGTACATCGAAGTGGCCAAGGAGGACGGTGGGCGGCTGGTGGCCGGCGGCGGGGTGGCCCGCGTGCCGGGCCTACCGAACGGCCTGTTCGTGCGGCCGACCGTGTTCGCCGATGTCACCAACGACATGCGCATCGCCCGCGAGGAAGTGTTCGGCCCGGTGGCCGCGGTGATGCGGTTCGACACCGAAGAGGATGCGGTGGGCATCGCCAACGACACCCCGTTCGGGCTGGCCGCCGGCGTATGGACCGGCAATGTGCAGCGCGCCCACCGGGTGGCCGGGCAGCTGCGGGCGGGCACCGTCTGGATCAACAACTACCGCAAGACCGGCTACGCGACCCCGTTCGGCGGTTACAAGCAGAGCGGTGTGGGGCGCGAGAACGGCCCGGACGCACTGCGCGAGTACACCGAGGAGAAGAGCGTGTGGGTGGATACCGGACAAGGCATCAAAGACCCCTTCAACCCGCGGGCGTGACGTGATGACCGCGGCAGCGCGCGACCCGGACGGCACCGCCGACGTGCTGGTGATCGGTTCCGGCATTGCTGGCCTGAGCGCGGCGGTCTCGGCGGCCGAAGCGCTGGACGGCCGTGGCCGGGTCACGGTGGTGGATCGGGCCGGTGAGGCCGAGGCGGGCGGCAACACCCGGTGGACGTCTGCCTATTTCCGCCTCGACGACGTGTACGAGCCGGCCGCCAATTTCGCCGACGACCTCATGGCGTTCTCGGCAGGCAAGACGCCGCGCTGGTACGTGGACACGCTGCTGGACCGGTTGCCCGAGACCATGGAGTGGATCCAGAGCCACGGCGCCCGGTTCCGCCCGCTGCAGACGTACTTCGTCACCAGCGCCCGGCCCCGCCTGCAGCCGCGCGGGGGCGGCGAGGGGCTGCTGCAGGTATTACGTGCGGCCGCCCGCGACCTGGGCGTCACCTTCCGCTACCTGACGACCGCGCAGGAGCTGGTCACCGACCCGGCTGGGCGGGTGACCGGGGTGCGGGTGAGCGGACCGGAGGGCGCGGCCGTCCTGCCCGCGCGGACCGTGGTGATCGCCTCCGGCGGGTTCGAAGGCGACCCGGACTCGCTCACCGAGCACCTGGGCGGGAACGCCGCCACGCTGCTGCCCATCGCGCCCAGCGTGCACGGCAACCGTGGCGAAGGCATCCGGATGGCGCTGTCGGCGGGTGCGGCGCGCGCCGGCCAATGGGACAGCTTCCACGCCGAACCGGTCGACCCACGCAGCAAGGATGCCGAGGCGATCGTCATGGTGTACCCGTACGGCATCCTGGTTGACCGGACCGGCCAACGGTTCATCGACGAGGGCCGCGGCACGGTCGACGAGACGTACGAGAGCACCGCGCGGGCCATCTGGACCCGGCCCGGCGGCACCGCCTGGTTCATCACCGACCAGCACATCAACCAGGTCGAGGGGTACCAGCGCGGGGTGCTCAGCCCGGTCGGGCCGGTCGCCGCCGACTCCATTGTGGACCTCGCGGCCGCGCTCGGCCTGCCTGCCGACGCGCTGGCGGACACCGTGACCGCGTACAACGCGGCGACGACCGGCGGCGCGTTCGACTGGCGCCGGCCGGACGGGCTGGGCACCCAGGGCATCGACCCGCCGAAGAGCAACTGGGCACTGCCGCTCGACATGCCGCCGTTTCTGGCCTACCCGGTGGCCTGCGCCATCGTGTTCACCTTCGGCGGCCTGGCCACGGACGCGAACGCGCAGGTGGTGCGCGACGACCAGAGCCCGATACCCGGCCTGTACGCGGCGGGCGAGTGCACCGGTGTCTACTACCACAAGTACCCGGGCGGCACGTCCGTGCTCCGCGGCATGGTGTTCGGCCGGATCGCCGGCCGGTCCGCGGCCGGGGCGGCGCTGGCGGTGGTGGGTCATGCCTGACCCCGGTCGCACCCCATCCGGCCCCGGCGCACCGCTCCGGCCGGCGCTGGCCAGCATCCTGGATCTTGATAACTCGTACTATGAATGGCATATTCGGCCGCAAGGGGCGCACCGGAGGGAGGCGCCAGTGCGCACACCGACAGCTCCTTTGTGGCCGGTCAACAGCGAATCGCGCGGCCGGCGGCGGGCTGGCCCGCGCGCGCCGGCGGATGCGCCGGCGATGGTGAGCCGGGGTGTTACCGGCCGGGCGGGCTCGGCCGCTGTCACCAGCCACACCTGCCAGGTCTTCACCTGTGAGGTCGTGCTCGCCTGCTACGGTCCGCCGGCCGTCCCGTTCGGCGAGATCGAGGCGCACCTACGGCAGTTGGAGCGCCGGTTCTCCCGCTTCCGGGCGGACAGCGAGATCTCCCGGCTCAACGCCAACGCGGGCCACTGGTGGGACATCTCGCCCCGGCTGTACGCGATCCTGGCCCACGCGCTGAACGTCGCCATCGCCAGCCAGGGTTTGGTCAACATCGCGGTGTTGCCCTGCCTGCTGGCCGCGGGATACACCAGGTCCTTCCCTGCCGCCGCGGCCGGCGCCCCGGCGGACCGGCCGTCCGGCGGCTCGGCCCCCGCGCCGCGTCCCGTGCCGCCACTGTCCGAAGTGCTCGAACTGCGTCCGGGCCAGGCCCGGCTGCAGCCTGGCACCGCGGTGGACATCGGCGCGATCGCCAAGGGGCTGTGGGCCGACGAGGTGGCGTCCCGGCTCGGCGACAACTGTGGCGTCAGCCTCGGCGGCGACGTGTCCTGCCGGGGGCCGGGCCCGGACGGCGACGGCTGGCCGGTGGCGCTGCCGGACGGCCAGGTCGTGACGGTCCGGAACGGCGGGGTCGCCACCAGCGGCACCGGCCGCCGGCGGTGGGGGAGGGATGCCCACCACCTGATCGACCCGCGCACCGGTCGACCGTCGCGTTCAGACATTGTCCGCGCCACTGTCATCGCCACCACCGGTGCAGCCGCGGACTGGGTGAGCTCGGCACTCGTGGTCGGCGGGACCCCGGCCGCCCCCGCGCTCACCGCACGACCCGAGGTCCGGCACGCCCGCTGGAGCACCACGGAGGAGCCATGATGCCCGACCCCGGCCCGATCGCGGCGCTGACGGACCGTGCCGTGGACCTGACCCGGTTCCGCCACGCATTCCAGCAGGTCCCGGGAGCCGTCGCCATCATCCTCGTGCCGTCCGGAGACCCCGGTATCACCGGCATCACCTGCACCTCGGCCGCGTCGCTGTCAGGGACGCCACCGATGGCGATGGTCGCGGTGGACGACCGGACCGGCGTCGCGCAAAGCGCCCGGCAGGCGGGGCGGTTCAGCATCAACTACCTGGCCGCTGACCGGGCCGGCTGGGCCCGTGCGTTCTCCGCGCGGGGCCACGCGCTGGATGACCTGCTCGCGGTCATCGTGCCCGGCCGCAGCGGCGTGCCGACCTTGGCGACCGGCACCACCGCGGTGCTCGAGTGCCGGGTGGACGCCATCCACCGAGGCGGTGACCACTGGATCCTGTGCGGGACCGTGCTGCACGCCCGGTCCCAGGCCGACGCCCGTCCGCTGGTGTACCACGCGGGGCGCTACGGCACCTTCACCCAACACACAACCGACGCGATCGACGGGCCCAACGCCCACACCGCAGCCGGAGCACGTTGAGTGCCGCGGCCGGGCCGCCAGGCCGGGCCACGGTCACCGCACCGGCGGTCACACTCGTTCGTCTCACAAAGGAATCACCGGTCATGAACAGACGTCTGAGCCGGGGCCTGGTCGCCGTCGCGACGTGCGCCCTGGTGGCTTCGTGCGGGCACGGCGACGACAACGGTTCCAGCTCGGGAAACGGCAAAGACCTCGCCACGGTGCGCATCGGTTCGGAGAAGGTCACCTCCGACGCGGGCATCTTCATCGCCGACAAGTTGGGGTACTTCAAGGAAGTCGGCATCAAGGTGGAGTACGTCCGGCTCAAGGACGCACCCACCATCACCAACGCGTTGGCCACCGGACGGCTGGAGGTGGCCGGTGCGTCCCTGGCGCCGGGCGTCTTCGCGTCCGGCAACCAGAACATCGGGCTGAAGATCGTAGGCGACAAGCAGAGCATCCGCCCCGGGGTGTCGGCCACCCGGTTCGCGGTCAAGCCGGAGTACGACCGCGGCGACATCAAGCAGACGCTCAACGCCCTGCGAGGCAAGAAGATCGCCGTGCACAGCAAGCTGTCCATCCAGGTCTTCATGCTGAACAACCTGTTGCAGCACAACGGCATGAGCATGTCGGACTTCCAGGTGGTGCCGGTGCAAGCACCGGACCAGGTCGCGGCGTTCAAGGGTGGTTCCATCGACGCGGCCGTGATGCTGGAGCCCTACCTGACCCAGGGCATCCGGGAGGGCGTGGTGAAGCTCGCGTCGGACATGACGGAGACCGCGCCGCCCGAGGGCGAGGTGCTCACCGGACTGATCTACGGCAAGACCATGCTGGAGAACCGGGAGCTGGGCAACAACTTCATGCTGGCGTACATGCGGGGCGTGCGCGCGTACAACGACGCCATGTTCTACGGCAAGAACAAGGACCAGGTCGTCAGCATCATCGCCAAGGAGGCGGACAAGCCGGAAGACCTCATCAGGAACACCTTCCCGGCCGGGCTCGACCCCGAGCAGCGGCTGGACCCGGCGTACCTGGGTCGGTTGCAGGACTTCTACGTCGCGCAGAAGGTCCTCGACAAACCGACCGACATCAACTCCCTGATCGATACCTCATTCGCCGAGAACGCGGTCAAGAAGCTGGGCAAGTACCAGCCGCCGAAGTCGTGACCGCGGGCCGCGGCGGCACGCGGAACGGCCGCCGCGGCCCAGTTGTCGAGGAGAACCTATGACGCCCCCAGACGGGTCAGCGGTACGGATCGAGAACCTGAGCAAGACGTTCCTCAGCCGCAACGGCACGGCGCTACAGGCGTTGCACGACGTCAACCTGGATGTGGCGCGCGGCGAGGTGGTGGCCATCATCGGGCCGAGCGGGTGCGGCAAGAGCTCGCTGCTGCGCATCCTCGCCGGCTTGGACGGCAACTACGACGGCCGGGTGCACTGGCGGCTGGCCGACGCCGCCGCTCCGGCTGGTGGTACCGGGGCGCAGCTGACCAGCGCGACGGTCTTCCAGGCCGACTCCACGCTGCCGTGGCTGACCGTCGCGAACAACATCAGGCTGGGTATGCGCAGGCTGCGCCTCGACCGCGGTGAGATGGACGCCCGGGTGCGGGAGGTCCTGCGGCTGGTCGGACTGGACGGGTTCGAGCGCGCGTACCCGCACGAGCTGTCCGGTGGCATGAGGCAGCGGGTCGCCATCGCCCGCGCGCTGGCGACCCGCCCGCATCTGCTGCTCATGGACGAACCGCTGGCCGCGCTGGACGCGCAGACGCGGTTGGTCATGCAGCAGGAGCTGATCGGCATCTGGCGGCAGACCCACTCCACGGTCGTGTACGTCACGCACGACATCGAGGAAGCTGTCACGGTCGCGGACCGGGTGGTGGTGCTCACCGCCCGGCCGGGCCGGATCCGGCTGGTCCGCCAGGTCGCCCACAGCAGCGACAGCGTCACCGAGATGCGGCGGGAGCAGGCGTTCGGCGACCTGGTCGTGGAGCTGTGGGAAGCAATCGCCGAGGAGGTCGGGGTGTCGCTGTCGTCGTCCGGCGGCGGGTCCGGGTCCGAGTCCGCAAGGGTGGTGGCACGATGAGCGTACGCAGCGTGTCTGGCGCAGCGGCGACCGTGACGGCCCGGTCGCAGCCGGATGCCTCGGCGGCGGTGACCCGGTTGCGCCGGCAGCGCGCCCGCGAGCAGCGCCGCCGACGGGCCTGGGCGGTGCTCACCCCGATCGCGCTGCTGTGCCTGTGGGAGGTCGCCAGCCGGGTCGGGCTGCTGGACGAGCGGTTCTTCCCGTCCCCGGTGAAGATCGTCGCGGACTCGGGGAGGTACCTCGCCGAGCCGGACCAGCGGGCCGCGTTGCTGGACCACCTCGGGCAGTCAGCCACCAGGCTGTTCCTCGGGTTCCTGCTGGGCTCCGCGGCCGGGCTCATCGTCGGCCTGGCCATGGGGCTCTACCCGGTGACCCGGTACGCGCTGAGCGCCGTCATCAACGGCACCTACCCGCTGCCCAAGCTGACCCTGTTCCCGCTCATGATCATCTTCTTCGGGATCGGCAACACCAGCATGATCGCCCTGGTGGCGCTGGGCGTGTTCTTCATGGTCAGCATCAACACCACGTCGGGCGTCATGTACAGCAACCCGATCTACAGCGACGTGGCTCAGGCATTCCAGCTGCCCCGGCTGGTGCGGCTGCGCCTGATCACGATCCCGGCCGCGATCCCGTCCGTGGTCACCGGCCTGCGGCTGGGCTTCGGCCAGGCGCTGATCATCGTGGTGGCCACCGAGTTCGTCGCCGGCGACGGTGGCGTCGGCTACCTGATCTGGAACTCGTGGCAGGTGCTCAACGTCCCGCAGATGTTCCTGGGCCTGGCCATCGTCGGGCTGACCGGGTGGCTGGTCTCCGCCGGCATCAGCTGGCTGGGCAAGCTGCTCGCGCCGTGGCAGGAGGACTGAGATGCACGAACCGACCGAGCACACCGTGCTGGCCGCCGGCTTCCGCACCCACTACTGGGAAGCGGGGCCACCGGAGCCGGCCGAGGCGACCGTCGTCCTGGTGCACGAGGGCGCGGTCGGTGCGGACGCCGCCACCACCTGGGGCGCGCTCATACCATTGCTGGCGCGGCGCTACCGGGTGCTCGCGCCTGATCTGCTGGGCTACGGCGACACCGACAAGGTGGTGTACCTGGACCGCCCGCCGCACCAATTCCGGGCCGCGCACCTGGCCGCGTTCTGCGAGCAGGTCGGCGTGGCGGCCGCCGGCGCCCACTTCGTGGGGCACTCGCTGGGCGGTTCGCTGGTGCTTCGGGCGCTGGCCAGGGCCACGCCGGTGCTGCCGGCCCGCAGCGGGGTGAGCATCAGCGGCACCGGCGGCCCGTGGCGGTCGGCCGCCGGCGTCGCCGAGCTCGGCCGGTTCGACGGCACCGAGCAGGACGTCTGGCGGCTGGTCCGGCTCATGGTGGATGACTACCCCGGCCTGGCGGACGTGGTGCGCGCCAGGTACGCGAACACCCGCAAGCCCGGCCACGTGGAGGCGTGTCTGGCCGCCCGGCTGTCGCACCCGACCATGCCCCGCCCGGCGGGCGACGACGGCTGGCCCGCCGCGCTGCGGGACTGCCCGGTGCCGATCCTGGTCATCGGGGGAGAGCGGGACCCGCTGCTGGAGCCGGGCTGGACCAAGCATTTCGCCCAGGTGTCACCGCTGGTCAGCGTGCAGACCCTGGACAGCCGCCACGCGCCGAACATGGACCAGCCGGAGACGGTGGCCCGGCTGCTGTTCGACTTCTTCGACCGTTCGGCGTCCGCCGATCGACCGCACGGTGGCGCCGGGTGAGCGCGGTGGCTGGCACCCCTCGGCTGCCCAGGTTGACCACAGTGGACCTCACCGACCAGCAGCTAGCGCTGTACCGCACCATTGTGGACGGTCCACGACAGCGGGACGCCGGGGCGTTCGCGGTCGCCGACCAGGACGGCGTGCTGAGCGGGCCGTACCGGGCCATGCTGCTGAGCCCCGCGGTCGGGGCGGCGCTGGAGCGGGTCGGAGTGGCTGTGCGGTACCACGCCAGCCTGCCGCCGGCCGTGCGGGAGCTGGCAATCCTGCTGGTGGCCACGCACTGCCGGTGCCCGGTGGAGTGGCGCGCCCACGAGCAGCTGGCCCGGCAGGCGGGCGTGCCCGAGCAGACAATCGCCAGCCTGCACACCGACTCGCCCGCGCTGCTGGACGAACCGGCCGAGGTCGGGTACGCGTTCGTCCGCCAGCTGCTGACCACGCACCGGGTGGCCGACGACGTCTTCGCGCGGGCGGTGGCGCTGTGGACGCGCGCGGGGGTGTTCGAACTGGTCGCGACGGTGGGCTACTACCAGCTGATCGCCGGCATCAACAACGCGTTCGAGGTGACGTAGGGGAGGAGTCGTGGCGTGATGTGGCTGGACGGGCGGGCGGTGGTGGTCACCGGAGCCGGTCGCGGGCTGGGCCGGGCGTACGCGCGGCACGCCGCCGGCCACGGCGCGGCTGTGGTGGTCAACGATGTGGACGCGCAGGCGAGCCAGCGGGTGGCCGAGGAGATCCGGGCGGCCGGCGGCACCGCGGTGGCCAGTAGCCACACGGTGGCCGAGCCGGACCAGGCGGCGGCCCTCATCGACCTGTGCGTGGCCGAGTTCGGCGCCATCGACGGGCTGGTCAACAATGCCGGGGTTTTCTGGCAGGCGCCGCCCTGGGCGGCGGACGTCGAGCGGATCCGCGCCCTGGTCGACGTGAACCTGCTCGGCACTATTTACTGCGGACTATCGGCGATCGGTCGGATGCGCGAGCGGGGGCGCGGTGGCGCGCTGGTCAACGTGACCTCCGGCACCCACCTGGGGCATCCGGGCACCGCTGTGTACGGCGCCACCAAGGGCGCGGTGGCCTCGCTCACCTACGGCTGGGCGCTGGACCTGCTGTCCGAGGGCATCCGGGTGAACGCGATCTCGCCGCTCGCGGTCACCGAGATGAAGTTGCCGCCGCACGACGGGCATGCCACGCCCGAGGAGGTGGCGCCGGTGGTGACGTTCCTGCTCAGTGACGCGGCCGCCGGCATCACCGGCCAGGTGGTCCGGCGGGCCCGGCGAGGCCTGGGTCTGGTCGGCCACCCGGCCATCGGCGACATGGTGGACGCGGACCGCTGGGAGGTGGTCGACGTGGCGCGGGCGTTCCAGGGTCCGCTGCGGCGGCTGGAGCCGGTCGGATACGGGGAGCACCAGGTGCGGCCGGCGGCCGCCCTTGCCGAAAACTAGTACTATCTTTAGGATAAAAAGGCGTCGACGATGCCGCCCGGCAGAACGGAGGCTGGCGTGACGATGACCGAAGTGGACAGTGCGGATCGCCTGCTGTTCCTGCACGACGCGGATGTCGTACCTGGTCCGGTCGGCGCGCTGGCACAGCTTGCCGAGCAGCTGGTGGTGGAGGTGCCGCGGCATCCCGGGTTCGGCACCGAGCTCGATGACGCGGCGCGGGATTGGGACAGCGTCGCCGACCTCGCCCAGCATTACCTGTCCACCATGCCGGCGGGACAGCCCACGCACCTGGCCGGCGCCGGCTTCGGCGGCTGGATCGCGCTGGAGATGGCGGTGCGCGCCGCGGACCGCTTCGCGTCGCTCATCCTGGTCGCGCCGTACGGGGTGAAGCTGTTCGGCCCGACCGATCGGGAGTTCGCCGACGTCCTGCTGCTGGATCCGGTGGAGGTCGTGGAGCTCGGCTGGGCTGACCCGGCCGCCTGCCACGGGTTGCGCATGCCCGGGTTCCCGCCCGGCCAGGACGACGAGCAGATCGAGCGGGCGTTCCTGGACCGGGAGGCGCTGTGCCGGTACGCGTGGAAGCCGTTCATGCACGATCCGCGGCTGCGCCGCTGGCTGCACCTGGTCACCATCCCCACGCTGGTGATCGCCGGGGAACGGGACCGGCTGGTGAGCCCGGAACACAGCCGGCAGCTCGCCGGCCTGCTTCCCTCAGCGCGGTACGTGGAGCTGCCCGGCACCGGGCACTACCCGTACCTCGAGTCGCCGGACGCCTTCACCGCGGCCGTCACGTCCTTCCTCGCCACGCGCCAGAAGATGGGAGCCGAACAGTGAGGTGCTACCACTTCACGGAGATGCCGTACCCCTACGTCCCGCCGGACGTGGAGGAGGCCCACCGTGGCTTGAAGTACTTCATGCCCAACCGGTACTACGATCCGGTCCGCGGATACCAGCTCTACCAACGCTATCTGGACGAGTACGAGCTGGCAGACGAGCTGGGCTACGACCTGATGGTCAACGAGCACCACCAGTCCGCGTCCACACTGCACGTCTCCGCCACGTTGAGCGCCGCGTCGGTGCTGGCCCGCACCAGGCGCGGACGGGTGCTGGTGCTCGGCACGCCACTGCCGCACCGGGAGAGCCCGGTGCGGGTAGCGGAGGAGGTGGCGTACCTGGACGCCATCAGTGCCGGCCGGATCATCTGTGGCTTCGTCCGCGGCGTGCAGGGGGAGACCTGGCCCTCCAACCAGAATCCCGTGCACAACATGGACATGTTCGTCGAGGCCCATGACCTGATCAAGGAGGCGTGGACCAACCACGACGTGTTCTCCTGGGAGGGACGCTTCTACCACTATCGATACGTAAGCATCTGGCCCAGGCCGTACCAGCAGCCGCACCCACCGATCTGGGTCAGCGGAACGACCCGCGCCCTGGTGGAGTGGACAGCCCGGCACGGGTACACGCTGTGCAACCTGCTCGGCACCTATGCGGACACCGCGGCCTCGTTCCGGCTCTACCGCAAGGCCGCGATGGAAGCCGGACTGCCCGAACCCGGTCCGGACCACTTCGCCTACCTGTCCTTCTGCCATGTCGCGCCGACCGAGGAGCAGGCGCGGCAGGTGGGCCGCAAGCTCATGTGGTACCTCAAGCAGGGCAAGCTCCGCCTCGGCGCGATCAGCCCGCCGGGCTACTCGTCCCCGGCGGCCGCCGTCGCCGCGCTGCGCGGAAAGCTGGGCGAGGTGCGCAAGTACAGCTTCGAGCGACTGGTGGACGAGGGCGTCATGCTGGTCGGCACGCCGGATCAGGTGATCGCGCGGATCCAGCGGCTGTACGCGGAGACCGGCGTCGGCAACCTCATCATGATGAACCACGCGGGCGAGATGACCAGCAACGAGGTGCGCGACAGCCTCTGCCTGTTCGCGCGCGAGGTCATTCCGGCCGTGGCGCCGATCGGCCGGCACTGGCAGGACGACGACACCAGCTGGCGGGTGGAGAACGACCGGCGGCCGGTACACACAGTCCTGGCCAGCGCATTGTCCTGAGTGGATAGAAGACCGGCAGAGTTACGCGAGCATCCTCATCGGAGACTGGGAAGGAGCGGCAATGCCCCGGATCATTGTCCAGGCGGTCGAGGGCAGGTCCCTGGAGCAGAAGCGCAGGCTGGTGCGCGGCATCACCGACAGCGTGGTGGAGGCGTGGTCCGTGGCGCCGGAGACCGTGACCGTGGTGATTGAGGAGATCCGCCGGGAGCACTTCGCCAAGGCCGGGGTGCTCGCCAGCGACACAGCGGCGAAGGCGGCGCCCGCCGCGGCAGGAGGTGCACCCGCCGCGGTCAGTGGCTGAGGCCGGAGCCGGCGGGCAGCTCGCGGAGCGGACCGTGACGGATGACGCCCGGGCCGTCGTGCCAGCCTTCGACCCGGGCCTGCGTGGCGCGACGGCAATGGTGTTCGGTGTCGGTCCGGGCATCGGACTGGAGTGCGTACGCGTGCTCGGCGCGCTCGGCGCGCGCGTGGCATGCGTGGACATCCGGCCGGAGGTCGCCCGGGCGGCGGTGGGGGCGCTCGTCCCGGGCGCCGGGCTGGCCCTGACCTGCGATGTGCGCCAGCCGGCGCAGGTGGCCGCCGCGGTGCGGGCAACGACCGGAAAGTTCGGCCGGATCGACGTGGTGGTCAACGTGGTGGGCATCGGCGGCCCGGCCGGGCCGGTCATCGACATCACCGACCAGACCTGGCACGAGATCCGCACGTTGAACCTGGACCACCAGTTCATCGTCGCCCGCGAGGTGTTGCGACCGATGAAGGCCGCGGGCAAGGGCAGCCTGGTGTTCATCTCGTCGGTCAACGCGCTGGGCTCCTCGCCGGTGCGGGCGGTGTACGGGATCGCCAAGGCCGGCGTGGAGTCGCTGGCGAAGTCCCTGGCCATCGAGATGGCCCAGTACGGCATCCGGGTGAACACCGTGGCGCCCGGCGCCACCCGGACTCCACGCCGGCAGCACCTGGCCGAGGGCGCGTTGGGCGAGCTCTACCGGGCGGAGATCCCGCTCGGGCGGCTGGCCGAACCGTACGAGGTGGCCCGGGCGGTCGCCTTCCTCGCCTCGGACCTGGCCAGCTACGTCACCGGCGCCACGCTGGTGGTGGACGGCGGTGCCAGCTCGCGCTACTGCCTGCCGGCGGGCAACTGAGCCCTACCGACCTGGTGGCGTGCAACCGATCCCGACCGGTGCGGGCGGCCGCGCTCGCTACCACCACCCGATGATCTCGTCCTGCAGTGCGGCATAGCTGCGCCGGAAACCGGCGACCAGCTCCACCATGTGGGCCCGCATCAGCTCCTCGGCGCGCGGACCGTCTCCGTCGAAGATGGCCTGTGCGACCGCCTCGTGCTCGCGCCGCACCTCGGCCGACCGGGCCGGCGACCGCTCCGCGGCGATGACCCGTTCGGTGTAGACCTCCTTGAGCGCCCGGCCGAACAGGTCCAGCACGCCGTTGCCGGACATGCCGGCCACCACGCCGTGGAAGTTCTGCACCACCGACAGGTAGCGCGCCTGGTCGTCGGTCTGCAGGCTCTTGTGCTCCTGCATGGCCTTGGCCAGCTCGGCGAGCCGCTCCTCGTCCCGGCGTTCGGCGGCCAGCCGGGCCATCATCGGCTCGATGATCAACCGGGCCTCCACCAGCTCCCAGAACCGGGTGCGCCGCATCTGCAGGAACAGCGTCATCGTGCGGCCGAAGTTGTACGGTTCCGCGGAACCGACGATCGGGCCGCCGCCGCGCCCTGGCCGGACCCGGATCAGGCCGTTGTTCTCCAGGATGCGGAGCGCTTCGCGCAGCGTGCCGCGGCTGACCCCGTACATCTCCAGCATCGGCGTCTCGCTGGGCAGGCTGGCGCCGGCCGGCAGCCGCTGCTCGACGATGTCTTCGACAATCTGGCGGGCCACCAGCTCCGCCATCTTGGCCGAACGCTTGCGGAAGCGGGGAGTCCGGGGTGACGGTTGCGGCTGCGACATCACTCCTCCTCCCCTGTGCCGGCACGGTGGGCCAACCGAGCCAACATATCTGAGCATGTTTGGCCTGGTTCACCGCCGGGTCGGTCCGCCGGACCGCGCTGCCGGCGGAGGACTTCCTCTGCCGGTCGAAAGAGATCGTCGTGGATCACTGGCGCGCGTCGTCGCCCAGCAACTGCTGCCCACGGTACGCGACCGCCACCCGTTATACGAGCGGGCGCACCTCGGTGGCGACGAAGCGGACAAAGCCTTCCGGGTCCGGGTCGTCGCCGGTCGGCTGCAGGACCACCCGGTCCGCGCCGGCCTCCGCCAGGCGGCGGATCGCACCGGCGATGGCCGGCGCGTCACCGGCGACCCCGACATCCTCGCCCACCCCGTATGC
>JADGHA010000521.1 GCA_019689695.1 Micromonosporaceae bacterium
TGGTGCAGTACACAGTGGATGTGCTGGGCACCGTAGCTTCGCCACCTGACAGGACAGGCTTCCGCCGGAGAGTACGACCGGGGCTGTGACGTGCGCTGTTAGGACTCCGGCTTGTGGCTGACAGGTGCGGTCAGGTCCGGTCTGGCCTGCGGGCGGTGGGGAGGTCGGCTTGGTCGGACAGGTCGAGCTCGCCGTTGACCCAGTTGGGGTTGGCGGCGGTGTTGTGGCCGTGGTCGCTGGGCAGGTCGACCAGCGGCACCCGCTGCCAGCTGTCGGTGGTCAGCCACACCGCGGCGGCGGGGTCGACGTCGTGGGTGGCGGTGGCCACCGGCACCTGGGGCAGTCGTTGCCGTAGCGCTTGCTGCAGGTTCGATTCGCGGTCGGCGCCGGGCAGCCAGAACAGCACCGGGTAGGTGGGTCCGCCGGAGGCGGCGAGCCGTTCGTATGCGGCCAGCTTCGCGACGACGCGGGTCAACGGTTCGGTGCCCATGTCGCATTCGAGGAACCAGCCGACGGTGCGGCCGCGGGTGGTCCACAGGCCGTGCCCGTCGGGGCGGATGCGGAGGAACCGGGCGGTGGCGGTCCGCTCGGACCACCACCGGTCGAGCCGGGTGCGGTGGTCGGTGCGGGCGGTGTGGGCCAGCCGGACGAAGAACTCGTTGGTGGCCAGCAGGTGTGGCAGCCGTGGGCTGGCGGCCAGTCGGACCACCTGGTCGCGGTGGGTGCGCGGGGTGGGTGTCGGGCGGCCGGTGGCGGCGGCGGTGAACCGGGCGCCGTGCAGGCCGAGTACCCAGTGCCAGGGCTGGGATCCGCCGTCGAGGCGGGCGAACCGGAACCGGTCCAGCAGGCCGAGCGTGTGCAGTTCCCGGAGCCGGATCTGACAGGTGCGCAGCGACTGGTACTGGATGCGGTGGATCTGGTCGGTGGTCAGCACCAGGTGCTCGCCCAGCAGGGTGAGCAGGTGCCGGTCACGTGGGGTCATGCGGTGGGCGAGGGCTGTTGGATGCAGGGCGGTTGCGGATGTGGGCATGAGGTATCACCCCCTGGGGAGGAGAGGAGTCCCGGTACGGGAGTCGGGACAGGCGGATCGTGCGGGCCCGGTGGCAGGTCCGCTGGTAGATGGCCGCACCGGGGCCGGCGTCGGTTTCGTGCGGGGCCTCGTCTCGGTGGCGGACCGCACGAGGGTCCAGCCGAGGACCGAGCCGAGCGCCGGGACGAGGCGGCCTCGGGATGGCGGTCCGATGTGGAGGGTCAGGGTTTGGGTGTGGTTCGCCGGTGCAGCGCGGCGCGGGCGACCCGCTGCATGGCGGTCTCCTCGGTGGGCCGGGCGTGCGCCGCGGCGACGGCGCGGCGGATCGCGGTGGCCTCACCGACCGGCTCGGCCGGCGGGTTGGTGGTGAAGGTGAACGCCGGCATCTCCCGGTTGCCGACCAGCAGCCGGGCCGCGGCCGTGTATACGTCCAGGTGCGCCAGGTCGTGGTCGTCCAGTTCGGGGCGGGTGTGCTTGGCCAGCTCCCGGGCGTCGTTCGGGTCGACGTTGAAGAAGATCTTCGTCCGGGCGTTCGCGGATACCGCGTCGGCGGTCTCCTTCGGCAGCTGCGCCAGGTTCTGGTGTGCCAGCACCAGCCCCAGCCGGAACCCCCGTGCCTCGGCGAGCATGTCGTCCACCGAACCCGGCAGATTTAGAAAGTTCTGGCATTCGTCGATGTAGAGGGTGGCGTCTCGGCGCTGCTGTTCCGGTTGGGTGGCGCGGGCGATGGCGGCCTGCCAGGTTCGGGCCACGATCAGCGAGCCGAGGATGCGGGCGGTCTCCTCACCCAGCGTCCCTTTGGGTAGCCGGCACAGCAGTAGCCCGCCGTCGAGGATGCGTGACATGCGGAACGAGGTGTGTGCGGTGCCGATGACGTTGCGGACGAAGTCGCGTAGCAGGAACGCCCGTAGCCGGGCCAGCACGGGGCCGATGACCTGGGCGCGTTGGCCTTCGTTCATGGCGTCGTACCAGGCCCAGAAGCCGCCCAGGCCTTCGGGGTCGGACAGGTCGTAGACGAATCGGCCGCGGAACGCACGGTCGTTGAGCAGCGGCGGCACCAGCGAGAGGGTGGGGTTGGCGTGGCGCATCAGGGTCAGGCAGGACACCCGCAGCGTGTCGTCGATGCGGGGTCCCCAGTGCCGTTGGAAGATCTTGGCGAAGACGCCGACGAGGTTGTCCACCGCCAGGTGTGGGTCGCCGCCGTCGTCGAGGGGGTTGAAGCAGGCCGGGTTCTCCTGGTCGGGGTCGATGATGGCGATCCGGTCGGCGTAGGCGGCGGGCAGCCGGTCCAGGACGTCCAGCACGAGGTCGCCGCGGGGGTCGATGACGACCGCGCCGCGGCGGGCGTGCACATCGGACAGGATCATGTTGAGCAGCAGGGTGGACTTGCCGACACCGGTCTTACCGATCAGGTGCACGTGCTGGCGGGCGTCGACCACGGCCAGCCCGACCGAGTGGCCGCCGATCTGGGAGCGGCCGAGCACCTTCACGGCGCGGCCGCCGGACGGGATCCCCGCGGGTGCGGGCATCGCCTTCGCCCGGGCCCGGTCCAGGCCGGGGACCGCCAGGTCCTGCGGCAGGGCGGCCAGGGCGGCCAGCTCCTCCACGGTGGCGAGGAACCCGCGCCGCAGCCGCCGCGACGCCAGGACAGCGACGCCGTGGCGCATCGTCATCCGCCGTAACCGGTTCGGCCGGGTGTAGGTGGCCGCCGCGGAGGCGAACATGTGCGCCAGCCCGGACAGCCGTATCCGCATCTGCCGGCGCCGCTCCTCGT
>JADGHA010000522.1 GCA_019689695.1 Micromonosporaceae bacterium
GTGGTCCGGTGGGGCGGGGGCCCGTCCACGGCCGGGCTGCGCCTGGCCGCGGGCGACGGCCAGTCGGGCGACGCGGCGTTCTCGGCGCCCGGGCTGCCGGGCAACGGCTCCAGCCAGGTGCTCAACGCGTTCGCCGCGGCGGGCGCGACGGTGGTGGCGGCGGGCAGCGACACCACGAGCCCGCACGCCCGGCCGTTGTTCCTGGTGTCCACCGACGGCGGCGCGCACTGGCAGACGGGCCGGGTCGTCGACGCCCCGGGGTACGAGTCCGCGCCCGGGGCGGTCGGCAGGGTCGCGGGCGGCGACGGCCGCTGGCTCGCCGTCGGGACCGACGCGCCCGGCTCCGCCGGACCGGGCGCGCGCGGCATGTGGGTCTCCTCCGACGGCCGGTCCTGGACGGCGGTGGACCCCACGCGGCTGACCGCGTTCCTGAGCCAGGACAAGATCATCGACGTGGCGCGGACCGCGACCGGCTTCCTGGCCGTGGGCGCCACGACGCTGCGCGACGGCACGGCGGGCCCGGTCGCCTGGGTGTCGCCCGACGGCGTCGGCTGGACGCGGGTGGACACCGACCAGATCGGCACCCCCGACAAGATCAGGGCGATGCGGGCGGTGGCCGCCAGGGGCGACCGGGTGGTGGCGCTGGCCGACGCCGGCTCCGGCCAGGAGTCCGGCGACCCGGTCTCGATCGTCCTGCGCTCCGACGACGGCGGGCGCACCTGGTCGCGTACGGCCGTGGCCCTGACCGGCGTACGGCCGGAGCCCGGCGCGCTGGCGGCCACCGGGAAGGGCTTCGTGCTCGTGCCCACCCGGCAGAAGTCGGACGGCGGCGAGGTCCGGGTCTACTGCTCGCCCGAGGGCGCCCACTGGACCCAGTGCGGGACGATCGGGCCGCTCGGCGCCGAGGGGACGGGCGTGCGCGGCGTGGCCTCGTCGGCGGCGGGCGTCGCCGCGGTCGCCGAGTCCGCCTGGGAACGGTATGCCGTCTACACCAGCCGGGACGGGCACAAGTGGACCAAGAGCGCCGACCTCGGCGGCATCCCGGGCACCCTGCGCGGGCTGGCCGTCACCGACGCCGGGCTGCTCGTGGCGGGCGGCGACAAGCGCGGCCGCGGCGACGTGGAGAACCTTCCCGTGCTGATCACCGCGCGTAAGGGCAAGGCGGCGCGCACCGTGCCGCTCAAGGAGATTTCCGGGCTCAACCGGCTGGCCAGGGACACCGCGGACATCGCCGCCGCCGGCGGCATGTTCGTCGCCGTGGGCTCGGCCAACGGCGACGCCGCGATCTGGACGAGCGGCAACGACGGAGCCAACTGGAAGGACGCGGCGTCCCCGGGTTTGCTGGGCGGGCCGGGACGGCAGGCGCTCCGCGGCGTGGCGCACGGCCCCAAGGGCTGGCTCGCCGTCGGCAGCACGACGACCAACCCCGCGGTGACCCGGCCGCTGCTCGTCACGTCGGCAGACGGCAAGAGCTGGCGGGCGGGGCCCGCCGTCGAGGTGCCCGCGGGTCACTTCCTGCTCGCGCCGGCGGTGGTGGCCGCCGGGCCGAAGGGCTATGTCATGGCGGGGGAGGACCGGTCGGCCACGGGGACGCTGCCCGCCCTGTGGTTCAGCTCCGATCTCAAGCGGTTCACCCGGTCCGCCCCCGGCAGCCTGCCCGCCGGGGGCGCGGGCGTGCGCATCCACGACGTCGCCGCGACGCCCCACGGGTTCATGGCGGTCGGCGGGGCCGGCACCGCCGACCGCGAGACGGGGGTGGTCTGGGTCTCCTCCGACGGCCGCAACTGGAGCGCCCGCGGCCGGGTGCTGCCGCCGGACGCCACCTCGGCCGGGCTGCGCCACGTCGTCGCGACCGAGACCGGCGTGGTGGTCGTCGGCACCGCGATGACCAAGGACGGCCCCCGCCCGTTCTCCGCGCTGACCACCGATGACGGTGCGAGCTGGGAGTACGGCACGCTGCCCGCCGACGCCGCCGCCTCGGTGCTCGACGTGACCTCGACCGGGCGGGGGGTGGTCGCCGTCGGGTCGCACCGCTCGCCGGAGGGCGACGGCGACAGCGCCGCCTGGGTCTGCGAGGACGGGGTGAACTGGTCGCGCCAGACGCTCACCCGGGACGGCCTCGGCGGCGAGGGGGCGCAGTGGCTCGGGGCGGTGGCGGTATCGGGCGACCGGGTCGTGGCCGTCGGCAGGTCGGCCGGCTACGCCGACGATCACCTGACGATCTGGCGCAGCACGGTCACGGAGCGATGATCCCCCACTCGGTGAGGGCGTCGACGAGGCCGTCGGTCAGCGGGAGCCGCGCCAGCTCGGACGGCGCCCACCAGCGGGCCTCGGCGGCGTCGTCCCCGGCGGCCGGCACGCCCGAGGCCGTCGCCACATAGTCGTGGATCTCGTACGTCGCGCCGCCGGGGGCGGGCCGCAGCACGGTTCCGGCGAGCCGTACGACGGTGACGTCGAGGCCGGTCTCCTCGCGCAGCTCCCGGCGCAGCGCCTGCTCGTCGGTCTCGCCGGGCTCGACCCGGCCGCCGGGCAGCGACCACAGCCCCTCGCCGGGTGGGCGGCCGCGCCGTACCAGAAGGAGACGTCCCTCGGCGTCGGCGATGATCGCGCCCACGCATCTGATGCACCGCACATCACCAAGATTACGACTAGATAACGGGCAGACTCTTGACGTGCGGACATCCCGGAAGCACCGTGAATAGTTGTGAGAACCGCGCCGACATGTCCGCGGTGCTTCGGGCCGCTGCACGAACCGAACGTCTGGTCGAGTTCCTGGCGCTGCGAC
>JADGHA010000523.1 GCA_019689695.1 Micromonosporaceae bacterium
CGTGCGCGGCGTCCGCGAGGAACTCCCGCTGCCGGGCCCGGGCCGCCTCCAGCCGGCCCAGCATGTCGTTGAGGGTCACCGCCAGCCGGCCGATCTCGTCCCGGGCGGCCGGGACCGGCAGCTGCTCCGGCCGGGCGGCGCCGTCGGGGCCGGGGCCGCCGCTGGCGATGTTCTCGGCGCCCAGCCGTAGCGCCTCCACCGGCCGCAGCGCCGCGCCCAGCATGCGCCAGGCGAGCAGGGCCAGCCCGATCACCAGCGGCGGCCAGGCCAGCCACAGCACGTTCCGCAGGATGTGCAGGCTGCGCGCCATTTCCGTGACCGACTTCGCGACGAGGACGGTTCGCTCGCCCTCCGGCGACCGGGTGACCACCGCCGCCACCCGCAGCTGCCCGGACTGGCCGAGCCGGTCGCCGTTGACGTAGAGCCGCTCGCCGCGCCGGGCCGCGGCCAGCTCGTCCGGGCGCAGCATCGGCACCAGCCGGTCACCCAGCGCCGACGCGAAGAGCACCCGGCCGCGGGCGTCGAGCACCTGCACCTGCTGGGCGCCGGCCACCGGAATCACGTCGGGCAGGTCGTCGGCGGCCACCATCTGCGCCACGCTGTCCGCGGTGGCCAGCAGCTCCGCGTCGATGCTGCGCTGCAGCCCGTACCGCAGGGCGTTCACCAGCACGACCGAGCCGAGGGCGAGGCCGGCGATCAGGCCGCACACCGCGATCAGCATCAGCCGGGCCCGCAGGCTGCGCCGCCGCCACCACATCACGGCTGGACTGCTATCCGCTGGAGAGGTCGGCCCGCAACCGGTACCCGGCGCCGCGCACCGTCTCCACCAGCTCCCGGCCGAGCTTGCGGCGCAGGTACCCCACGTAGACCTCGACCACGTTGGGCGCGGTCTCCATGCTGGCATCCCAGACGTGGTCGAGCAGCTCGGTCTTGGAGACCACCTCGCCCTGCCGGCGCATCAGGTACTCCAGCAGGGCGAACTCCCGGCTGGTCAGGTTGATTTCGGTGCCGCCACGGGTGACCCGGCGCTGGGCCGGGTCGAGGGTGAGATCGCCGGCGGCGAGGACCGTCGGGCGCTCGGGCGCGCCGCGGCGCAGCAGGGCACGCAGCCGGGCCAGCAGCACCACGTACGAAAAGGGCTTGGTCAGGTAGTCGTCCGCCCCGCAGTCCAGCCCGTCCGCCTGGTCGTACTCGCCGTCCTTGGCGGAGAGCATGAGCACCGGCAGCCAGTGATCCTCGGCGCGCAGCTGGCGGACGACGCGGTAGCCGGAGAGCCGGGGCAGCATGACGTCGAGGATCATCGCGTCGTAGCCACCGTGCCGGGCCAGGTCCAATCCGGTCAGCCCGTCGCCGGCCACGTCCACCACGAAGCCCTCGGCCTGCAGGCCGCGCTGCAGCGCGCTGGCCAGCCGGGCCTCGTCCTCCACCAGCAGAAGTCGCACGCCATCCAGCGTGGCACGGTTGCTGAGAGACCCACAGAGGCTCTCAGCACAGTCACAGCGGCTGCGGCGGAGGATGCCTGGGTAGGAGGTGCAACTGAAATGCGCATGCTGACCACTTTCCCGGCGCTGCGCTGGGCGGTCCCGGCCGTCGCGGCCGCCACTGTCATCGGGGGCGGCGCCGCCGCCGGCACGCTGACCGCATCGGCCGACCCGGACCTGCCCCCGCGCAGCGCCGCGCAGCTATTGGTCGACCTGCAGACCGCGCGGCTGGACGGGCTGTCCGGCACCGTGGTCCAGCGGGCCGACCTCGGCCTGCCCAGCCTGCCGGTGCCGGGCGGGGGCGACAGCGCCGACCTGTCCTCACTCATCTCCGGCAAGCACACGCTGCGCGTCTGGTACGCCGGCCCGGACCAGGCCCGGGTCGCCCTGCTCGGCCGGCTCGGCGAGTCCGACATCATCGTCAACAAGGGGGATGTCTGGATCTGGAGCAGCCGGGACAACACGTACGCCCACAAGCGGCTGTCCGACGCGGAGAAGGAGACGCACTCGCGGGTCCACGCCAGCCCGCTGCCGTTCACCCCGCAGCAGGCCGCCGACGCGGCGCTCGCCGCGATCGACCCGACCACGGTGGTGAGTACCGCCGGCTCGGCCAAGGTCGCCGGGCGGGACGCGTACGAGGTGGTGCTCGCCCCGCGGGACAACGCCTCGCTGGTCGGACAGGTGCGCTTCGCCATCGACGCCAAGCAGCACGTGCCGCTGCGGGTCCAGGTGTACGCCAAGGGCGCGACCGACCCGGCGTTCGAGGTGGCCTTCACCGAGATCAACTTCGCCCGGCCGGACACCGAGCAGTTCGACTTCACGCCGCCGCCGGGCGCGAAGGAGGAGCAGATCCAAAACTTCGCCCACCAGCTCACCTCTGCGGTACCGGATGGCGGCAAGGTGATCGGCAAGGGCTGGACCTCGGTTTTGGTCGGCCCCTCGCTGGTCCGATCGGGCAGCGGCGCCGGGAGCCAGCTCGACGGGATGGTGAAGATGCTGCCGCGGGTCAGCGGTTCCTGGGGCAGCGGGCGGCTGCTGTCGGGCAAGCTGTTCAGCGTGCTCGTCACCGACGACGGCCGGACACTGGCCGGGCTGGTCAGCCCGGACCGGCTCTACCAGGTGGCCGCGGACCCGGCGGCGCAGGTCAGGACGCGATGAGCGCGGATCTCGCGGTCGAGAGCCAGGGACTGACCAAGCGGTTCGGCCGCCAGGTCGCGGTGAACGCCGTCGACCTGGCGGTCCCGCGCGGGTCGGTCTACGGCTTCCTCGGGCCCAACGGCTCCGGCAAGACCACGAC
>JADGHA010000524.1 GCA_019689695.1 Micromonosporaceae bacterium
GGCCGCGGCACGCGCACGGCATCCACGACGCGCAGCTGAACGAGCGCGGACTGGCCAGCGTCAACGGCTGGCTCGCCGAGCAGGTCGCCGGCTACCGCTTCCTCGCCCCGGGCACCCACCTCGCGGTAGACCCCTAGCCGACCCGTGCCTGATGCCCTGGTCGATGCCTGCGCCGGTCGCATGCGCAGGCGGCAGCTGGTGTGCCGCCTGCCCATGGTCGCCGGTCACCGCCCGCCGGCTTGCAGTTCTTCGCAGATGTTCGCCAACCCGCCGTCAACCTGCCACTTGACCGTCCGGAACCCGGTCTCGCTGATGGTGAGGGTGTAGATCCCGTTCGGGACGTACAGGCCACGCGGCAGGTTGCCGCCGTTCTCGGCCACGCCAAGCAGGATCGGACCCTGGATGTGCGACGTGCCGTTGTTGAAGTTCGCCCCACCCGGCCGGTAGGTCACCACCCCGGTTCCGCTGATGTCCACGTCCACCGATGCCCCGGTCGCCGTGTTGGTGACCCGGAAGATGAGCGCTCCGACGTACATCTCCTGCTTCACCGAGCCGTCGGGGAACGTCTTCAAGACCATCTTCTGGACCTTGTCCACCACGGGCTCGCCGTGCACCGGGAAGTCACACCGGGCGCCGGCCGGCAGGTCGAACGGCGCGGACGGCACCAAAACCCATTCGCCAGCCGGCCGCGTGGTGGTCTTTTCGCCGGCTGGCGTGCCTGCGTTGACAGCCGCCGACGCGGGCACGGTGGCGACGAGGATGGCGGCGGCGGCCGCGGCCGCCAGGGAGATCGTTCTACGCATGACCGGAGTCTCGCCGGCCGCGCTGACCAGGCCCTCACCACGCGGGGCGGCCCACCGCGCCGTCGGGCGTGTCCGACCGGACCGCGTGCGTGCGGGTGGACCAGGGCGATCCACGCCGCTCACCGCCGCCTCACCGTGCCGCTGTCGGTAGCAGTGACTTGCGGGATTGTCACTAGGCGGGGTTAGCTGCATGGGCGATGGAGTTCCGCCTGCTCGGGCCGTTCGAGGCGTACCACGACGGGGTGCGTGTGGAGGTGGGCAGCCGGCGCCACGAGCGCTGCCTGCTCGCCATCCTGCTGCTCGAAGCCGGCAAGCTGGTCCCCATCGACCGGTTGATCGAGCTGCTGTGGGCTGGCACGCCGCCCCGGGCACCCCGGGGAGTCGTGCACACCTACATCGGCCGGTTGCGCGCGATGGTCGGCCGGTACGGGCTGACCATCACCACCCGCGGCGACGGCTACCTGGTGGCGCCCGGCACGCACACCACCGACGTCGCACGCTTCACCGACCTGGCCCACCGTGCGGCGGGCACCGCCGATCTCGGGGAGCGGGTCGACCGCTACGACCAGGCGCTCGCCCTCTGGCGGGGGCCGTTGCTTGCCGACACCGCCGACGAGCGGCTGAGGCAGCGGCTCGGCGCCGACCTGACCGAGCTGTGGTTGTCCAGTTCGGAGCTGCGCGCCGAGGCGCAGCTCGAGCTGGGCCGCTACGACGCGGTGGTCACCGGGCTGACCGCGCTGGCCGACCAGAACCCCACCCGCGAGCGGCTGGTCACCGCGCTGATGACCGCGCTCTACCGCACCGGCCGGCAGGCCGAGGCGCTGCGGCGGTACCAGGCCACCCGGCAGACGCTGGTGCGCGACCTCGGTGTCGAGCCGGGCCCCGACCTGCAGCGACTGCATGCGCAGATCCTGCGCAACGACCCCCACGCCGGCGAGCCCCCGCTGCCGGTGTACGCGGTCCGGGTCCGCGACCACGTCCTGCCCTGGCCGGTCGGCGGCCATCCGGCGCTGGAGTTCTGCAACACGTACGCCGGCTGGGGTGGCCCGCGCCTGCCGCGCGGCGAATGGCTGCGCAGCTACACCGCGCTCGCCATCTGGGCCGGCCATGTGGACCTCGCCGACGAGCCGACCGTCACCCGCCTCATCCGGCAGGGCGAGGCGAAGCCGGACGAGGCGGCCGCGGTGCTGGACGAGGCCCGCCTGCTCCGCGAGCACCTGTACGCGTGCCTGCTGAACCCCGACGACCGGCGCTCGTTCTCCGTGGTGGCCCGTTTCGTGGAGGCGGCCGCCAAGCACTCGGCGTTCGTTCTGGACGGTGACGGGCTCGGCCGCTGGCGCCTGGCCAGGAACGGTGGACTGCGGCTGCCGGTGCACGCCGCGGCCCGCGCCGCCGCGGACCTGCTCGCCGACCCGCGCCGGTTCACCGTGCGGGCGTGCCGCAGCGAGCACTGCGGTTGGCTCTTCCTCGACCAAAGTGGACTGCGCAAGTACTGCAGCCTGGTGACCTGCGGCAAGATCGCCCCGGCTCAGGCGGTCTGCGTGCCGGCCTGACTCGCGTACCGGCCATGGTCCCCGGCCCGATCCACCTTGGCGAGGACGGCGTACGCCGGGGCCTCGCTAGACTCCCTGGGTGCTGGAACCGTTCGCGCAGGCTGACTACCGGGTGCGGTGCGACTGGGGGCCGCTCGGTGCGGATGCCATTGGCCCCGGCGCCGTGGTCGTCGCCGTCGTCGACGTCCTTTCCTTCACCACCGCGCTCACCGTCGCGGCGGATCGCGGAATCCGCGTCTTCCCCTACCGCTGGCAGGACGGGCGGGCCGTCGCCTTTGCGGCGCGGCACCGGGCAGTGTTGGCCGTCGGGCGATCGGAGGTTGGCCCGGATCATCCGGTGAGCCTGTCCCCGGACACGATCCGGTCCTGCACCGGCGTGGCACGGCTCGTACTGCCGTCGCCGAATGGGTCCACCATCG
>JADGHA010000525.1 GCA_019689695.1 Micromonosporaceae bacterium
GCCCACCGTCGATTGCGTACGCTGAGTCGACTCGGACGACAAAGGGGACGTACGTGCGGCTCGGACTCACCCTCGGCTACCAGACGGCCTGGACCACGCCCGCCGACCACCTGGCCCTGGCCCAGGAAGCCGATCGGCTCGGCTTCTCCGTGGTGTGGGCCGCCGAGGCGTACGGATCGGACTCGCCGAGCATCCTGGCCTGGATCGCCGGGCAGACCCGCCGCATCGATGTGGGCAGCGCGGTGATGCAGATCCCGGCGCGCAGCCCGGCGGCGACCGCGATGACCGCGGCCACCATCGACACCCTCTCCGGGGGGCGGTTCCGGCTGGGGCTCGGGGTGTCCGGACCTCAGGTCTCCGAGGGCTGGCACGGCGTGCGGTTCGGCAAGCCGCTGGCGCGCACCCGGGAGTACGTGGACATCGTGCGGATGGCGCTGGCCCGCAAGCCGGTGGAGTACGCGGGCGAGCACTACCAGCTGCCGCTGCCCGGCGGGGCCGGCAAGGCGCTCCGGCTGAGCTTCCGCCCGCCGCGCGCGGACATCCCCATCTACCTGGCCGCCGTCGGCCCCAAGAACCTCCAGCTCGCCGGCGAGATCGCCGACGGCTGGCTGGCGGTCTTCTTCGCCCCCGAGTACGCCGGGGAGCTGCTCGGCCACGTGCGCGCCGGCCGGGAGCGGGCCGGCAAGTCCATGGACTCCTTCGACGTGGTGCCCAGCGTGCCGGTCGTCATAGGGGAGGACCCGGTCGCCTGCGCCGAGCTGGTGCGCTGGTACGCCGCGCTGTACATCGGCGGCATGGGCAGCCGCGAGCAGAACTTCTACCACCAGCTGGCCGTCCGGATGGGCTACGGTGAGGCCGCCCGTGAGGTGCAGGACCTCTACCTGGCCAAGCGGCACCGGGACGCGGCAGCCGCCGTCCCGTTCGAGTTCATCGACTCCACCAGCCTGCTCGGCCCGGTCGAGCGGATTGCCGAGCGGATGCGCGCATACGCCGAGGCCGGAGTGACCACATTGGCAGTGTCGGTGTTCGCCGCCGATGCCGCGGACGGTATACGTACTCTGCGCGCCGTGGCCGATGCGCACGGCCGCCTCTAGCCGCTGGACTGAAAGGACACCATGTCGCTCTGGCAGGCGATCCTGCTCGGCATCGTCGAGGGCATCACCGAGTTCCTGCCGATCTCCTCGACCGGGCACCTGACCATCGTCGAGAAGCTGCTCGGCCTGGAGGTCGACGATCCGGCGGTAACCGCGTACACGGCAGTGATCCAGGTGGGTGCGATCGCTGCGGTCTTCGTCTACTTCTGGTCGGATATCGCCCAGATGGCCAGCGCCTGGTTCCGCGGCCTGGTGTCGGCGGAGGCCAGGCAGGACCACCACTACCGGTTCACCTGGTACGTGATCGCCGGCTCGATCCCGATCGGCATAGTCGGCTTCGTCGCCCAGGACCTGATCAAGGGCCCGCTGCGCAACCTGTGGTGGGTGGCCGGGTCGCTCATCGTGTGGAGCGGCGCGATGGCCTTCGCCGAGCGTGCGGCCACCCAGGTCCGGTCGGAGAAGCAGCTCAACCTGACCGACACCCTGGTCATCGGCGTGGCCCAGTGCCTGGCCCTGATCCCCGGCGTGTCGCGTTCTGGCGCCACCATCACCGCCGGGCTGCTGCGCGACCTGGACCGGGTCACCGCCACCCGGCTCGCCTTCTTCCTGGGCGTTCCGGCGCTCACCGCGGCCGGCCTCTACGAGCTGAAGGACGCGCTGGGGGACAGCAACGTCGGGGTGCTCGCGCTCGTGGTGGGCACGGTGGTCAGCTTCGTCGTGGCGTACGCGTCGATCGCCTGGCTGCTGCGCTTCGTGGCGCACCACACCATGCTCAGCTTCGTCGCCTACCGGGTGGTGCTGGGTGTGGCGATCATACTGCTGCTCACCGCCGACGCGGTCAGCGCGACCTAGGCTCGTTTCTGTGGCGACCGTCCTCCTGCTCCGACATGGCCGCACCACCGCCAACGCCGACGGCGGGCTGGCCGGCCGCCGGCCGGTCGAGCTGGACGACACCGGCCGGGCTCAGGCCGAGGCGGTCGCCGGGCGGCTCGCCGGTGTGCCGCTGGCCGCGGTGGTGACCAGCCCGCTCATCCGGTGCCGGCAGACGCTGCAGCTGTCGCTCCCGCACGCGTCGCCCACCGTCGAGGAACGGCTCACCGAGTGCGGGTACGGCGAGTGGGAGGGCCAGCCGCTGAAGAAGCTGGCCAAGGAGCCGTTGTGGCGGGTGGTGCAGCAGCACCCGAGCGCCGTGGTGTTCCCCGGCGGCGAGGCGATGGCGGCGATGAGCGCCCGGGCCGTGGCCGCGGTGCGCGACTGGGACGCGCGGGTGACCGCCGAGCACGGCCCGGACGCGATCTGGCTCGCCTGCACCCACGGGGACGTGATCAAGGCGATCATCGCGGACGCGCTCGGTATGCACCTCGACCAGTTCCAGCGGCTGGTCGTGGACCCGGCCTCGGTCACCGCGATCCGGTACACGCCGGTTCGCCCGTTTGTGTTGCGGCTCAACGACACCGGGGGATCGCTCGCCGCGCTCGTCCCGCCGAAACGCCGGCGGCGCTCGTCGCGGACCCGTGCCGCCGATTCGGACGCCGTAGTCGGCGGCGGGGCTGGCGCGGGTCCGGCTCCGCGGGCGCGCCGGGCGGACGCCGTGCCGCCACCGACAGATGGCACGGCTGGCGCGGACGGCACGGTGGGTGCGGAAGGCTCGGTGGGGGCGGCGGGCGGTGCACCGC
>JADGHA010000526.1 GCA_019689695.1 Micromonosporaceae bacterium
CTCCGCCGCCCGCCCGCACCCCGCTCGCGCCTGACCAGACCGCCTGGTCGGCGTGACCACCGTTTCGCGGGAAAACTGCGCACGAGCGTCCTGCGGCACACCGCGGCGTAACCACTAGGCTCCCGGGGGTGGAGTTGACACACCTCCGGCCGCATGCCGCGCCACGCACCGCCGCCGTCTGGGCGGTCCTGCGTGGCGAGCTGGACCGGCAGGCCGGCCGCACCCTCCAGGTGGTGGACGTGGGCGGCGGCACCGGCGGGTTCGCCGTGCCGCTGGCCGAGGCCGGCCACCGGGTGACGGTGGTCGACGCCAGCCCGGACGCGCTCGCCGCGCTGACCCGGCGGGCCGCCGAGGCGGGCGTACCGGACCGGATCACCGCGGTGCAGGGCGACGGTGACCGGCTCGCCGGGCTGGTCGAGCCGGGCAGCGCCGACCTGGTGCTGTGTCACAGCCTGCTCGAGGTGGTGGACGACCCGGCCGAGGTGGTCGGCGCGCTCGCCGCCACACTGCGGCCGGGCGGGGCGGCCTGAAGCCTGGGCGCCAACCGCGCCGCCGCGGGGCTCGCCCGCGCGGCCGCGGGCAACTTCGCCGCGGCGGCCGCGCTGCTCACCCGCGCCGGCGGCCACGGCCGCCGCCGCTACGACCTGGCCTCCGCCAATGCGCTGCTCTCCGCCGCCGGCCTGGTGGTGGAGCAGACCCACGGTGTCCGCGTGGTCGCGGACCTGGTCCCGGCAGCTGTCGCCGACGCCGACCCGGAGGGCCTGCTCGCCTTCGAACTGGCCGCCGCCGCCCAGCCGCCGTACCGGGACATCGCCACCCAGCTGCACCTGTTCGCCCGACGACACTGATGCCGGCCGCAGACATGGGCGGACCCGGAGAGCCGGGAGGTGGGCACGCCATCGGAGGCCGGCCAGCGGGCGGAGGTGACCTTGTCCGGCCCCGCTACGGCGCGGGGAGCCTGGCCGACGTGCTGCCCAGCGTGCTCGCCGTGCTCGGCGTACCGGGCGCTGCCGACCTGCTCGGCCTGCGGGCCAGCCTGGACGGGGTGCGGGGGATCGCCGTGCTGCTCGTCGACGGACTCGGCTACCGGCTGCTGCCGCGGGCGGCGCCGGTGGCGCCCACCCTCGCCGACATGCTGGCCGGCCGGCTGGGCACGCTGACCGTGATCACCTGCGGCTTCCCGTCGACCACGCCGGCCAGCCTGGCCAGCCTCGGCACCGGCGCGGCGCCGGGCGGGCACGGACTGCTCGGCTTCAGCGTGAAGCTGCCCGGCACGGACCGGGTGCTCAACCACATCAACTGGGCCGGCGACCCGGACCCGCTGCGATGGCAGCCGCTGGCCACCCAGTTCGAGCGGGCCGCGGCGGCCGGGGTCGCCACCACCGTGGTCAGCGCGGCCAGCTTCGCCGGCAGCGGGCTGACGGTGTCGGCGTACCGGGGAGCCCGGTACCTGCCGGCCGACACCATCGACGAGATGGTCGGCCAGGTGTCGGCTGCCCTCGCCGGCCGGTCGCGCCGGCTGGTCTACGCCTACCACCCGGACCTGGACCGCACCGGCCACCTGTTCGGCGTGGACTCGGCGCAGTGGCGGGCCGCGGCGTCCGATGTGGACACCCTGGTGGCGCTCCTGGCCGAGGCGCTGCCGCCGGACGCGGCCCTGGTGGTCACCGCCGACCACGGCCAGTTGGACGTGCCGCCGCAGGCCCGGTTCGACGTGGACGCCGACCCCCGGCTGCGGGAAGGCGTACGGGTGGTGGCGGGCGAGCCTCGGGTCCGCTACCTGCACTGCGTTCCCGGCGCGGAGGCGGACGTGATCGCGACCTGGCGGGCGGTGCTCGACGACGCGGCCTGGATCGCCTCCCGCGACGAGGTGGTCGCCGCCGGCTGGTTCGGCCCGGTCCCCGAGGCACACCTGAGCCGGGTGGGCGATGTGGTGGCCGTCTGCCACGAGCGGTACGCCGTGCTCGCCACGCGCACCGAGCCGCCGCTGCTCTCCTCGCTGGTCGCCCACCACGGGTCGTACACGGCCACCGAGATGCTCGTACCGCTGATTGTTGTCAGAGGCAGCGGCTAGCCTGCGGGTCGCGGGAGCGGCCCGGGCTCGTGAGTTGGGGGGATGCAAGGTGGGGCGGGCGCAGGCGGTGCCGAAGGGCGGGCACGACGAGACGTTCGGGCCGGACGCCGACGACACCGGCTGCCGCGTGCTGCATGTGGACATGGACGCCTTCTTCGCCTCCGTTGAGATACGCCGCCGGCCGGAGCTGGCGGGCCGGCCCGTCGTGGTCGGCGGGACCGGACCGCGCGGCGTGGTCAGCTCGGCCAGCTACGAGGCCAGGAAGTTCGGCGTACGCAGCGCGATGCCCACGGCGCGGGCCCGGGCGCTGTGCCCGCACGCGGTCTACCTGCCGCCGGACTTCACCGCGTACTCGGCGGCCTCGGCCGCGGTGATGCGGATCTTCTCCGAGGTCACCCCGCTGGTCGAGCCGCTCTCCCTGGACGAGGCGTTCCTGGACGTGGGCGGCGCCACCCGGCTGCTCGGCCGGCCGGCCGCGATCGCCGCGGCGATCCGCGCCCGGGTCGCCACCGAGCTGGGGCTGACCTGTTCGGTCGGGGTCGCCCCGACCAAGTTCGTGGCGAAGCTCGGCTCCGCGCGCGCCAAGCCGGACGGCATAGTCGTCGTGCCGGCCGCCCGGGTGCTGCAGTTCCTGCACCCGTTGCCCGTGGAGGCGCTGTGGGGGGTGGGGGAGCGGGCCGCGCAGGTGCTGCGC
>JADGHA010000527.1 GCA_019689695.1 Micromonosporaceae bacterium
CCCACCGCGTATCCTCGCCGATCTCCCACCGCCGCCCGTCCCTCGCCGATCTAGGAGTTGTGGCGCCTCGTGAAAGGGGATATATCCCGATAAAGTAGGGGCCATAACCCCTAGATCGGCGCAGCTGGGCGCGCCGGCCGGGAGCGCGGTCGGTAGGGTGAGCGCGGTCGGTAGGGTGGAGGCGTGACTGTCCGCGTCCGCTTCGCCCCATCGCCGACCGGCTACTTCCATGTCGGGGGCGCCCGTTCCGCCTTGATGAACTGGATCTTCGCCAAGCAGCACGGCGGGGTGTTCGTGCTGCGCATCGAGGACACCGACGCGTCCCGCAGCCGGCCAGAGTGGACCGAGGGCATCCTGTCCGCACTGGACTGGATCGGGATCCGACGCGGCACCTATGAGGGGCCGTACTTCCAGTCGTCGTACGCGGACAACCACCGGGAGGCGGCGGAGAAGCTGTACGCCGCAGGTCGCGCCTACTACTGCGACTGCAGCCGGGAGGCGGTCCAGGCCCGCACCGGGAACCAGTACAGCGGCTACGACGGTTACTGCCGCGACCGCGGCCTGCCCCCGGGCGAGGGCCGGGCACTGCGCTTCCGTACCCCGGACGAGGGGGTCACCCAGGTCAGGGACCTGATCCGGGGTACCCCGACGTTCGAGAACGCCCGGCTGGAGGATTTTGTCATCACACGCGGTGACGGCTCGGCGGTGTTCCTGCTCGCCAACGTGGTGGACGACCTGACCATGGGCATCACGCACGTGATCCGGGCCGAGGAGCACCTGCCCAACACGCCAAAGCAGCAGCTGCTGTGGGAGGCGCTCGGGCACACGCCGCCGGTCTGGGCACACCTGCCCGTGGTGGTGAACGAGAAGCGGCAGAAGCTGTCCAAGCGCCGCGACAAGGTCGCCCTGGAGGCGTACCGGGACGAGGGCTACCTCGCCGACGCGATGCGCAACTACCTGATGCTGCTGGGCTGGGCCCCCTCCGGCGACCGGGAGATCGTGCCCTGGTCGACCATCGAGGCCGAGTTCCGGCTGGAGGAGGTCAACCCCTCCCCGGCGTTCTTCGACGAGAAGAAGCTGCGCGCGTTCAACGGGGAGTACATCCGGGCGCTGACCGTCCCGGAGTTCATCGAGGCCTGCCAGCCGTGGCTGACCGGGACACAGACCATCCCGCCGCCGCCGTGGGACCCGGCCGACTTCGACGCGGAAGCGTTCGCCGCGGTCGCACCGCTGGCGCAGACCCGCATCGGCGTGCTGAGCGAGATCGTGCCCTACGTGGACTTCCTGTTCGTGACCGATCCGGACATCGACGAGGCGTCCTGGGCCAAGACCATGAAGGCCGGCGCGGCCGACCTGCTCGACGCCGCGATCGCGGCGTTCCACGATGTTTCGACCTGGGACGCGGAGACGCTCAAGGCGACGCTGGAGGCGGTCGGCGCCCAGCAGGGGCTCAAGCTCGGCAAGGCGCAGGCGCCGGTCCGGGTCGCGGTGACCGGTCGCACGGTCGGCCTGCCCCTGTTCGAGTCGCTGGAGGTGCTCGGCCGCGAGCGCACGCTGACCCGGCTGCGGGCCGCCCGGGTCCGGCTGCCGTCCACATAGACGCCATCGGCACGGCCGGCTTCCGGCGGCGCTGTCGGCACGCCCGACAACGCTTCCCGAACCGAGCTCTGGTCGCATACGATTCGGTTCCCGACCCTGGTTGGCCCAAAGCCGCCGGTGATCGCGGACAGTTCAAGAAAGACATTCCGGGGTGCAACCCGGCAGCGGCCTGAGGTGTCTTGACATCCGAAGGCGAGCATCCGCGCGGATCGCGGCGCCGTCGAGCGGGGCGAGGAGGTCGGCCATGGTCCGTCAGCTGACGCGCCGGCTTCTGCGCGGTGGCGCGGTCACCCTGCTTGCCGTGTCAGCACCGCTGGCCGGCTTCTCCTCCGCGAGCCCCGCCAGCGCGAGTGCGGCCCACGCGGGTGCGGTCGCCGCACCCCGCCCGGACGCGGTCGCCATCACCGGGCCGGGCCTCGAACAGACCCTGACGGTACGCGCGAGCGAAGACCCGGACCGCTTCGCCGCCCTCTTCGCCGAGGTGAACTGGCTGTCCCGCCGGTCCGGCCTGGCCCAGGCGCCGGACGCCAGCAAGCTCGGCGACAAGTACGTGCTCACGGTGTTCACCGGCGGCAAGCCCACGCAAAGCTACGACCTGTACCCGCTGGCCAGCGGCGGCCCGCGGGTGTTCCGGCCGGCCAAGCAACCGGACAAGCACCGCACCACGGCCGCCTGGTTCTACGGCCGGCTCTCCCTGCCGGACACGCTGCGTGAGGCGGGGGTTCCGCTGCCCGGCCGGTCGTACGTGGTGACCACCGGCGGCACCGGCGGCGGCGAGGCCGCGGACAAGCCGTTCGACCCAGGTGGCGACCTCACCTCGCTGCTCGCCGAGTGGCGCCAGTTCCTGCTGCTCAACGGCGCCGTCGTGGTGGTGATCACGCTGGGCCTGGCGGGCACCGCGCTGCTGGTCCACCGCCGGGTGGACCGGCTCTACCGGAGAGCCGCCGAGGGCAGGGCACCGGTCCGCCGCGTCCGCTGAGCCGGGACAGCACCCGGCTCACTCCCGCCGCGCCCGCTTGGGGCCGCAGGGCGCGCTACGCGCCGCGCCCGCTCCTATCGGTCACACCCACCCATGACTGGATCCAACGAGGCACCCCCGGCGATCACGTCGGCGATCATGCCACCCTCCGAGATGGCCGGCAGGGCCTGCAGGTTG
>JADGHA010000528.1 GCA_019689695.1 Micromonosporaceae bacterium
AGATATGGCGGACCGAGGCGGGCACGGTGGGGGAGGACGGCCTGCCGCTCGCCGCGGGATGGCGCCGGCTGACGGCCCTCCGTCCTGACACGGAGGAGCGCGTCCCGATCTCCCCTACCGCGGCGGTCGTGGTCGCCGGTCAGGTGGCCGCTGATGTCCGCGACCGCCTCACGACCGCCACACGGGCCGGGCGCCGGCCCCGGTTGCACGTGGTGGAGCCGGCGCGGCTCACGTGCCGCGCCCACCATTTCATCCCGCACTTTCACACCATGCCGCTCACCGGGGACGCGCCGCTGGCCGAAGAGCTGACCGAGGAGGAGTTCTCCCGGCGGGCGGCCGCGCTGATGGACGACCGCACCGGGGTGTTCACCGAGATCGCCGAAGGTGACTTCGGCCAGCTCCCGCTGCACGTCGCGGTGACCACCGTCGCGGATCCGGTGGGACTGCTCGGCCCGGCCGGGGATCGGCCGCGCGTGATCGGGGTGGGGCCGGACTTCGCCACCGCCCGGTATCGGACGGCGCGTGCCGCGATCGCCCTCTACGGTCTGCTCGCGGTGGATCCGCGCCGCCTGGTCGATGCGGACGGTGAACCGCTGGCCGGGCCACGGACCTCCGCGGCGGAGCTGGAGGATCTGCTGGGCAGGATCCGCGCGGGCGGGCTGCCGGCCTTCGTGCGCGCCGAGGACGTGCGCGGCGGCCCGCCTCGGCTCCTCCCCGCGTCCTCGGTCTTCCCCTTTGCTACGGCGCGTGCCCTCCTCGCCGGAACCGTCCCCACGGGCACCGCCGTCGGCTACTCGGAGGAGGGCGCCCTCCGGGCCGCACTGCTCGATCACTGCCGCGAGCGCACGCTCGCCGATCTTGCCAGCCGTCGGGTCGCCCGGCTCACTCCCGATACCGCTCCATCGGATCCGGTCACCGCCCGCTACCTGGCGTTCCTGCGCGCGATCGGCCTGCCGTTCGACGTGCTGGACGCGACGGGTCCGCTGGGCGTCCCGGTGTACGTCGGGGTGCTCGACGGCCGGGTGGTGGCGGCCGAGGCCGGCGCCTCGCCCGGGGAGGCGTTCCGTTCGGTGCTGGAAGGCATCCTCCGCGGTCTCCAGGGCATTCCAGCGGCCCGTTCGCTCCCGGACACGCTCCCGCCGGTGCTCCCCGAGGCGATGGCCGTGCCCGACGGCTCCCCGTTGAGCGCGGAAGCGCTCGCCGCCGCCTTGGCGCGGGCCGGGCTGTCGGTGTCGGTCGTCCGGCTCGACCACGATCGGCGGGTGCACGCCCTGATCCCGCATTGTGTCCGCGTCATGGTGACCGGTGAGGAGAGCGCACATGTCTGATGCCCTGGCCGCGGCGATCATCGGGGCCGGCCTGCTCGCCGATGAGCTCGCCGCCGCGTTCCGGCCGTACGGCGAGGTGATCAGGCTGGACGAGGTGGAGCGGGCCGAAACGGAGGCGCACCGGTTGCGGGCGCTCGTGGTGGCGTGCGACGGATGGGATACCTCTATTTATAGGGAGACCCGCGAACGCTGCCGGAGGCTCGGCATCCCGTGGCTGCCCGTCCGGACCGAACACGGGATTGCCGTGATCGGCCCGCTCGAACGGCCCGGGGAGCCCGGGTGCGCGCACTGCTTCGAGCTGCGCAGGGAACGGGCGCGCCCTGACGCGGCGGCCTACCGGGCGATTCTCAACCACCACGGACCGGAGCTCGCCAAGCGGCCGTCGCCCTATCTCGACGAGCTGGCGGCCGCAACCATCGCGGCGCTGGGCGTACGGATGATCGATCAAGGCTCCGGGTGTCACGTCTGGTACGTGAGGCTCAACGGTCTGACCGTGGAACGCCACGCCTTCCTGCCCGAGCCCCTCTGCCCTGAATGCGGGTCACTGCCGATGGACGATCGGGACTCGGCGGTGATCGTCCTTCGGTCCCAGCCGAAGCGCGCCCCGGACGACTACCGCACCAGGGACATCGTCGATGAGCTCGACGCGCTCGTGGCGGATTACGTCGACGGCGAGTCGGGATTGATCCGGCCGCTGGTCCGCGACACGCAGGGCGGCCTGGTGATAGCCGGGGCGATGCTGCCGTTGCGGTTCGCCGGCGGCTCGGAGCCAGGGGTCGGCCGGACCCGCGGCTACCGCACCAGCGAGGTGACCGCCATCTTGGAGGCGCTGGAGCGGTGGGGCGGGGTCGAGCCCGGAGGCAAGCGCACCGTAATCCGGGCGGCCTTCCGCGACCTCGCCGCGGACGCGCTCGACCCGCGGACGCTCGGCGTGCATTCCCCCGAGGCCTACGCGGCCGAGGATTTCCCGTTCCGGCCCTTCACCGAGGACGAGGAGACCGAGTGGGTCTGGGGATACTCCTTCGCCCGTCGTTCCCCGATCCTCGTCCCGGAGACGGTGGCCTATTACTACGTGCACCGCGACCGGCCACGACAGGAGCGGCCGTTCCTGTACGAGATCTCCAACGGATGTGCACTGGGCAGCGGCATGGAGGAGGCGATCCTCTACGGGATCCTGGAGGTCGTGGAGCGCGACGCCTTTCTCATGACCTGGTACGGCCGGCTCGGTGTGCCACGGATCGATCTCGATTCGGCGAAGAACAGGATGGTCCCGCTGCAGGCCGCCGCGATCAGCGCGGAAACCGGCTACCGGATCGAGGTCTACGACACCACGATGGAGCACGGGATCCCATCGGTGTGGGCGCTCGCGATACGAGGCGGCGAGGAGCCCACGGCGGCCCCCGGGGGGGCCCCGGGCGGGGGGG
>JADGHA010000529.1 GCA_019689695.1 Micromonosporaceae bacterium
ATATCGTCGGCTGGGTCTGTTGTGTATAAGTCCCCGGGCCAACGCGATAGGCGCTACTCGTAAGCGATGGCGTTCAGGACGTTGAGCCGGGCCGCTTTGCCAGCCGGCAAAACGGCCGCGACCACCCCGGCGATGACCGCCAGGACCAGGACGGTGACCAGGTAGCGCCACGAGACGGTGAGCACCAGGAAGTCGCCGCCGATGGCGGTGACCACCGCCAACCCCAGCCCGACGCCGACCGCCATGCCGAGCAGCGCGCCGAAGACCGAGATCAGCACCGATTCCACGGTCACCATCCGGGCCACCTGCATCCGGCTCATCCCGATTGCCCGCACCATACCGAGCTCCCGGGTCCGCTCGAAGACCGACAGGAGCAACGTGTTGATCACTCCGAGCACGGCCACCAGGATGGCCAGGCCGAGCAGCACGTTGATGATGGCGAGCACGATGTCGATCGCGGAGTTGGTCTGGGCGACCAGGTCGGACTGGTCGTTGACGCTGACCTCGGGGTTGTCCTTGACCAGCGCGGCCAGGGCCGCCTTGACCGGGGCGACCCGGTCCGGCGCGGTCTTGACGAAGGCCGCCTGGGCGAGCGATGAGCGGAACCCGGCGGCGTCGGCCTCGCTGATGAGGGTGTTGCCCAGCACCGGGGTGGCCTTGAAGACGCCGACGACTGTCGCGGATGTGGTGCCGCCGCGGGCGGTCCGCATCGGCACCGTGTCGCCGACCTTGAGATGGTCGTTCTTCGCCGCGCCGTCCGGGATGAGGATTTCACCGGCGTGCAGTTCGCCGATCCGCCCGGACACCGTCTCCAGGTTGAAGATCACTTTGGCCGCCTCGGCGTCGCCGGCGTACACGTACCTGGTCTTGCCGCCCAGGCTGATGTAGTCGCCGCGGCCGACGAAGACCGTCTCCACGCCCGGGATTGCCTTCATCCGGGCACCCAGCGCCGGGTCGAAGCCGGCTTGGACGCTGGCCCCGTTCTCCGTGCTGACCAGCAGCTGAGCGCCGAGGTCCTGCTCGAACGCGCTCTTGACGCCGGCCTTGGCCGAGGAGGCGAAGACGCCGCCGCCGGTGGCCAGGGCCACGCCGATCATCAGCGCCGCCGCGGTGGCGGCCGTGCGGCGCGGGTTGCGGCCGGTGTTGCGGGTGCCCAGCCGGCCCGGCATGGACCAGCTCAGCACCCGGCCCAGCACCCTGGTCACTGGCCGGCTGACCAGCGGTGCCATCATCGCCACGCCGAGGAAGGCCAGGCCGGTGCCGCCGCCGAGGGTGAAACCCAGGTTGAGGTCGCCGGTGTCGGTCAGGGCCAGCGCCAGCAGGCCGGCGCCGACGGCGGCCACCACCGCGCCGGCCGCGGTCAGCCGGCCCAGCGGCTTGTCCGGGATGGCCGCGTCGCGCATCGCGGCGACCGGCGGCACCCGGGACGCCCGCAGTGCGGGGACCAGGGCGGCCACCACGGTGAAGCCGGTGCCCACGACCAGGGTCCAGATCACCGCGTACGGCCGGACCTCGACGCCGTTGAACGGCAGGTTGGCGTTGGCGAACGACTCCAGCAGCTGCTTGAGCCCGTACCCGACGCCGACGCCCACGGCCAGCCCGACCAGCGACGAGACCAGGCCGAGCAACACTGACTCGGCCAGTACCGAGCGGTTGACCTGGCCCCGGCTGGCGCCGAACGAGCGGTACAGGGCCAGCTCGCGGGTGCGCTGGGCGACCAGCATGGAGAACGTGTTGAAGATGAGGAATGCGCCGGTGAACAGGCCGATGACGGCGAACACCACCAGGCCGGTCTTGAGCACGGTGATGAACCCGGAGACCTGGCTCTGCTGCTCTTTGGCCGCCTCCGCGCCGGTGCGTACCTCGAAGCTCGGGCCGAGCGCGTCCGCCACCCGCCGCTTGAGCGTCGTGTCGGAGACGCCCGGGGCCGCGGTCAGATCGACCTGGGTGTACTTGCCCGGTGCGTCGAGCATGACCTCCTGCGCGGTGGCCATGGTGAACGCGACGGTCATCTCGCCGGCCAGCGAATCCCGCCCGCCCTGGTAGCCGAAGATGCCCACCACCGTGTAGGTCTTGCGCGGCTTGAGGGTGAGCACGTCCACCCGGTCACCGACGCCGTACCCGGTCTTGCGGGCCAGCCCGGCGTCGATGGCGATCTCGTCGGCGGTCCGCGGCGGGCGCCCCTGGCGCAGCTGGGTCAGCCCGTCGTCGTCCACCCAGCCGGTGCCGGCCCGCGGTGGGCCGTTGCTGGACAACACCTTGCCGTCCTTGCCGACGACCCGGGCACCGTCGGCGTACACGCCCGGCACGGCCTTCGCCACGCCCGGCACCGCGGCAATCTTGTCCACGGTGGACTGGTCGACCAGGTTGGTGGGCGTCCCACCGTCCACTTCGCCCGGTGCGGTGTCCTTCGCGGTCACCTGCACGTCCACGTTCTGGTTCACCGTGGTGAACAGCTCCTGGAACCCCTTGGCCATGGTGTCCCCGGCGACGAACGCGGCGGACATGAACATGGTGCCGAGCACCACCGCCAGGGCGGACAGCGCCAGCCGCAGCTTGTGCGCGAGCAGGCTGCGCAGCATCGCCCTAAACACGGACGTCCTCCGGGCCTGCCGCCGGCACGTCCAGCCGCTTCATCGTGTCGAGGACTGCTTCGGGGGTGGGTTGGTGCATCTGGTCGACGATCTGGCCGTCGTTGAGGAAGATGACGCGGTCGGCGTAGGCGGCGGCGTTGGGGTCGTGG
>JADGHA010000033.1 GCA_019689695.1 Micromonosporaceae bacterium
CATGTCCCAGCCGCGGCTGCTGGGCCTCGTCGAGCAGATCCGCCGCGGGGACGCCGCCGCCCGGGCTGCCCGCCGCGCACCGGTCACCGTCCGCGCGGCGGGTGGCAACGGCACCGCCAAGCTGACCACCGTCCAGGCGCACACCCAGGCGCTGGCCGTCCTGCAGCAGGCGGTACGCGACAAGGCGCGGGTCTGGGTGGGGTACGTCGACGCGCACGGCGCGGCCGCCTCCCGGCTGGTGCGCCCGGTCTCGATCGGCGCCGGCTACCTGCGGGCGGAGGACGAGCGCAGCGAGGTGCTGCACACGTTTGCGCTGCACCGGATCACCGCCGCCGTCCTCGATCAGTGAGCCGGCAGCGGGCCGCCGGTGCCGTCAGGTCCCGGGCCGGCGGCCGAACACATACACCCGGGTGCCCACCTTGCCCAGCTCCCACAGCCGCACCGCGTCCGCGTGCAGCAGGTTCACGCAGCCGTGCGACCCGATCGACTTGTTGTGCAGGTAGCTGGGCGTCTCGTGGAAGCCGATCCCGCCGGTGAACTGCTGCCAGTACGGCATCCACACCTCGTACGGGTCGGACCACTCGCGCAGGTTCCGCCACCCGATGTGGTAGGTGCCGGTCGGGGTGGCGTAGCCCGGCTTTCCGGTCCGGACGACTGTGGGCTTCATCACCACCTTGCCGTCCCGTATGGCCCAGACGGTCTGCAGGGTCAGGTTGAGGCAGAAGGTCGTGCCCGGGCCGGTCTTGCACTGGTCGGTGCGGGTGCTGGCGAGCCGGCGGGCCACGTCCACCGTGGTCGGCCCGGCCCGGCCGGCCGCCGGGCTGATCCCGTACCGCCGCTGGAACTTCTTGATCGCGGCGCAGTCCGCGTCCGACTGCCTGCCGTCCACCGTGACCGGTCCGAACCCGCCGAGCTGGGCGAGGTACCGCTCCACGTCGCGCTGGTGTTCGCCCTGCGGGCAGCCGGTCCGGCTCGGGCTGGGCTTTGCCTTCGGCTTGGCGGCTTCGCGAAAGCGCGTCGGCGACGGCGACGGCGACCGGGCCGGCGGACTGGCGGCCGGCGACCGGCTCGGCCCGGGCGCTGCGCTCGCCCCCGCTGTTGCCTCCGCCGCGTGGGCCTGCTGGAGTCCAGCCTCGTCACGCTGCGGCTCGAACGCACACGCACCGGCGCCGACCACGATGGCAGCCGCGACCACGACCAGGCTCCCGATACGGCGCAACGCTTGTCCCCCTCCTGCCCGTGGCGCAACCACCGTCTCGATAGACGCACGAGCCACACAAGTTGGTTGCGCCGGCTCATGATCTTGCCCGGTTTGTTACCTGCCGTTCGATCGGCGTGGAAGACTGGTCCGCTGTGACCGGTGGACCTCTGATTGTTCAGTCGGACAAGACCCTCCTGCTGGAGGTCGACCACCCGGACGCGCTCGCCTGCCGGATGGCGATCGCGCCCTTCGCCGAGCTGGAGCGCTCGCCCGAGCACGTGCACACCTACCGGCTGACCCCGCTCGGCCTGTGGAACGCCCGGGCCGCCGGGCACGACGCCGAGGGCGTGGTGGACGCGCTGCTGCGGTTCTCGCGGTACCCGGTGCCGCACGCCCTGCTGGTGGACGTGGCCGAGACCATGGACCGGTACGGCCGGCTGCAACTGCTCAACGACCCGGCACACGGGCTGGTGCTGCGCGCCCTGGACCGGGCCGTCCTGGTCGAGGTGGTGAAGAGCAAGAAGCTCGCCGGCATGCTCGGCGGGCAGATCGACGCCGACACCGTGGCGGTGCACCCGTCCGAGCGCGGCCGGCTCAAGCAGGCGCTGCTCAAGCTGGGCTGGCCGGCCGAGGACCTGGCCGGCCACGTGGACGGCGAGGCGCACCCGATCCAGCTGGTCGAGGAGGGCTGGACGCTGCGGTCCTACCAGCGGGAGGCGGTCGACCACTTCTGGGCGGGCGGGTCCGGCGTGGTGGTCCTGCCCTGCGGGGCCGGCAAGACGCTGGTCGGCGCCGCCGCGATGGCGCAGGCCTCGGCCACCACGCTCATCCTGGTCACCAACACGGTGGCCGGACGGCAGTGGAAGCGCGAGCTGGTCGCCCGCACCTCGCTGACCGAGGAGGAGATCGGCGAGTACTCCGGCGAACGCAAGGAGATCCGGCCGGTCACCATCGCCACGTACCAGGTGCTGACCACCCGGCGCGGCGGCGTCTTCACCCACCTGGACCTCTTCGGGGCCCGGGACTGGGGCCTGGTCATCTACGACGAGGTGCACCTGCTGCCCGCCCCGATCTTCCGGTTCACCGCGGACCTGCAGGCCCGCCGGCGGCTCGGCCTGACCGCCACCCTGGTCCGCGAGGATGGCCGGGAGGGCGACGTGTTCTCGCTGATCGGCCCCAAGCGGTACGACGCGCCGTGGAAGGACATCGAGGCGCAGGGCTGGATCGCGCCGGCCGACTGCACCGAGGTCCGGGTGACGCTGACCGACGCGGAGCGGATGGCCTACGCCACGGCGGAGGCCGAGGAGCGGTACCGGATGGCGGCCACCGCGCGGACCAAGCTGCCGGTGGTGAAGGCGCTGGTGGACCGGCACCGTGACGACCAGATCCTGGTCATCGGGGCGTACCTGGACCAGTTGCAGACGCTCGGCGAGTTCCTGGACGCGCCGGTCGTGCAGGGTGCCACCACGAACCGCGAACGGGAGCGCCTCTTCGACGCGTTCCGCCAGGGAACGCTACGGACGCTGGTCATCTCCCGGGTCGGCAACTTCTCCATCGACCTGCCCGAGGCGGCGGTCGCCATCCAGGTCTCGGGCACCTTCGGCTCCCGGCAGGAGGAGGCCCAGCGGCTGGGCCGGGTGCTGCGCCCGAAGGCGGACGGCCGCCAGGCGCACTTCTACACGGTGGTCTCCCGGGACACCATCGACACCGAGTACGCCGCGCACCGGCAGCGGTTCCTCACCGAGCAGGGCTACGCCTACACCATCGTCGACGCCGACGACGTGCTCGCGTACTGACCCGAGCCGGCCATTTCACCCTTTCCGGGTGATGGCGGGCCACACCCAGGGTGCCAGCATTCTTGACGTGGACCGTGGGAGTACGGCGACGGCTGCCTTCTTCCAGGAGCTCGCACGCCGGGGACACGTGGCCATCCTGGAGGAGATATCCGGGACAATGCGGTTCGACCTCCGCGACGAGGACGGGATCGACCACTGGTGGGTGGCGATCGAGCGCGGGGACGTACGGGTGAAACGGGAGGACGGGCCGGCGGACTGCGTGCTGCACACCGACCGGACCGTGTTCGACCAGATGGCCTCCGGAAAGCTGCATCAGCTGCCCGCGTGGCTGCGCCACCTGTTCGTCGTGGAGGGAAAAGCACATCTCTTCCGAGTCTTCGCCAACGTGTTCCCCGGGCCCGCCGGGGCCCGCGACCCGCGCGACCTCGTTTCCAACAGGCGGCGCCGATGAGGGAGGACCTCGTCCGGGTGTTGGACGGCAACTCGTTCGTGCTGTCCGACATGAACGGGGACATCGAGGCGTCGCCGAGCATCCCGACCGGGATGTTCTCGTTCGACACACGGTACCTCTCCTGCTGGCAGCTGACTGTCAACGGCGAGCGGCTGACGCCACTGTCGGTCGACGAGTCGGAGTACTTCTCGGTCGTCTTCTTCCTGGTGCCGGGGGCGCCCACCGTCTACGTCGACGCCAAGGTGTCGGTCATCCGTCGGCGCTCGATCGGTGGCAGCTTCCGGGAAAAGCTGACCCTTCTCAACCACAGTCGCGAACCAGCGGAGTTCACCGTGCGGATCGAGGCCGCCAGCGACTTCGCCGACCTGTTCGAGATCAAGGATCCCACGCACAAGAAGGGCACGACGACGGCGCGGGTGGACGGCAAGCAGCTGCGCCTGACCTACCAGCGGGAAACGTTCCGGCGCGAGACGGTCATCTCCAGCACCGAGCCGGCCCAGTTCGACGAGCGCGGCCTGACCTTCGAGGTCCGCATCGGACCGCACCAGCAGTGGGACACCGAGCTGCTCGTCGAGACGCTCGGACCGGACGGCAAGGACATCCGGGCCAGCCTACACCGCCGGGCATCCCGGCCCGCGTCGGTCATGCGCCAGAACCTCGACGACTGGATCAGTGCGGCTCCGACCCTGGGCTGCGACCATGTACCGCTCGTCGAGGCGTACCGACGCAGCCTGATCGACCTGGCCGCGCTGCGGTTCCCGCCCCTTGCACCCGCCGACTTGTCCCTACCCGCCGCCGGCCTGCCGTGGTTCATGACCGCGTTCGGCCGGGACAGCATCTTCACCAGCCTCCAGGCATTGCCGTTCGTTCCCAGCCTGGCCTTCGGCACCCTGCAGGTGCTCGGTGACGGGCAGGGCACCAGGCTCGACGACTTCCGCGAGGAGGAGCCGGGCAAGATCTACCACGAGGTCCGGTACGGGGAGACCTCAGCGTTCGGGGAGCAGCCGCACAGTCCGTACTATGGCGCCGCGGACACCACCGCGCTGTTCGTGATCCTGCTGCACGAGTACGAGCTGTGGACCGGCGACGCCGACGCGGTGCGGCGATGGGAACGCCGGGCCCGGGCCGCGCTGGAGTGGATCGACGGGTACGGCGACCTGCTCGGCAACGGGTACGTGTCCTATCAGCGCCGCAACTCGGAGACCGGGCTGGAGAACCAGTGCTGGAAGGACTCCTGGGACTCCATCTCCTACCACGACGGGCGGATGCCCGGCTTCCCGCGGGCCACCTGCGAGCTGCAGGGGTACGCCTACGACGCGAAGATCCGCGGGGCCCAGCTGGCCCGGAAGTTCTGGAACGACCACGACTACGCCGACCGGCTGGAACGCGATGCGGCCGAGCTCAAGCGCCGCTTCAACCGCGACTTCTGGGTCGAGGACGGCGAGTACTACGCGCTCGCCCTCGACCGGGAGGGCAAGCCGGTTGACGCCCTGTCCTCGAACATGGGCCATCTACTGTGGAGCGGGATCGTCGAACAGGACCGCGCGCGGCGCGTCGTGGACCATCTGCTCGGCCCGAACCTGTTCTCCGGCTGGGGCATCCGCACCCTGGCCACGACCGAGGGCCGGTACAACCCGGTCGGCTACCACAACGGCACGGTGTGGCCGTTCGACAACTCCTTCATCGCGTGGGGCATGCGCAGGTACGGGTTCAAGGAGGAGGCCTGCCGCATCGCGGAAGCGATGATCGACGCCGCCGAGTATTTCGGCGGCCGCCTACCGGAGGCGTTCGCCGGGTACGACCGGGGGCTGACCCAGTACCCCGTCCATTACCCCACGGCGTGCAGCCCGCAGGCGTGGTCGACCGGGGCCATCCTGCTGCTGATCCGCACCATGCTCGGCATGCAACCACGCGACAACCACCTCCTGGTGGAGCCGGCCCTACCGCCCAAGATCGGCCGGATCGAGCTGCTCGACGTCCCCGGCCGGTGGGGACACGCCGACGCCTTCGGCCGCCGGCGCCCGGAGACCGCCGTTTAGCAGCGCCGGTCGCGATCGGCTGGCGCGGACCGGCACGGCGCGGCGGCGGGCACGATGCGGTGCCCGCACGGTGCGGTGCCGGCACGGTGCGGTGCCGGCCGAATCGGCGGATTGGCAAGCTGCGTCTACCGTGGCCGCCTTGACGAGTGCTCCATGGGCTCACTCGACCGGCCGCGCCCGAACGCGTCGAAGCGCCCCCATCTGCCGGGTATGTTGAGCAGCTCGATCCGGCCGAGCCTGTCCGGCAGGGCCGGGTCGTAGCTCAAGTTGTTATCAACCGGATCCAGGCCCAGCATCGTACGGATGAACAGCAGCGTCGCTCCGGCGGACCGCGCGTGCGGGCGGCAGGCCGCCGGATACATGACCGGGTACCTGGTTCGTTCCCGGTCATAGCCGGCGAATGCCTCGGGCAGCTGCCCGTCGAAGTACTCCGCGGCCTGCGTCATGGCGCCCGCGAGGCGCGCAGCCTCCGCCCCGAACCCGTAACGGCGCATGCCCCAGGCGATGAAGGAGTTGTCAGCCGGCCATACCGTGCCGGTGTGGTACCCGAGCGGGTTGTAGCGGACCACGTCGGTGGCCAGGGTGCGGATGCCCCAGCCGGAGAACAGGTTCGGGCCGAGCAGATGGTCCACGATTTGCCGCGCCCGATCCTCCTCGACGATACCGCTCCACAGTAGATGGCCGATGTTCGAGGAGAGCGCGTCGACCTGGCTTCCGTCGGCGTCCAGCGCCAGCGCGTAGTAACCGCGGTCGGAGATCCAGAAGTCGCGGTTGAACCGGCGTTTGAGCTCTGCGGCATCCCGTTCCAGCCGATCGGCGAACGACTCGTCGTTCCACATCCGCCGCGCGATACGCGCCGCGCGCATCTTCGCGTCGTACGCGTAGCCCTGCAGCTCGCAGGTGGCCCGCGGGAAGCCAGGCAGCCGCCCGTCATGATAGGAGATGGCGTCGGGGGAGTCCTTCCAGCAATGGTTCTGCAGCCCGGTCCGCTCGTTGCGGGGCAGGTACCAGACGTACCCGTCTCCTCTGATGTTGGCGTACGAGTCGATCCAGTCAAGAGCGGCGCGGGCCTCGTCCTCGAGCTCCCGCACGAGGCGTTCGTCGCCTGTCCAGCGTTCATACTCGTCGAGCAGGATCAGCCACAACAGGGTGGCGTCCGCCGTGCCGTAGTAAGGCGACGTCGGCTGTTCCCGGAAGGCGGCCTGCTCCCCGTACCGGATCTGGTGCAGGATCTTGCCCGGTTCCTCGTCCCGAAAGTCGTCCAGCCTGCTGCCCTGGAGGGCGGCCAGCAGCCGCAGCGTCGCGGCGGCGTAGGTGGACGTGAACGGCAGCACCTGCAGGCTGGTGAGGATGCTGTCCCGGCCGAAGATGGTCATGAACCACGGCAGTCCCGCCGCCGGCAAGTGCAGCCGTTCAGCGGAGACCGGGGTGAACCGCAACGCGTCGAGGTCCACCACGCTGCGCCGGTATGTCCGTAGCAGCACATCCCAGTCGCAGTGCAGCTCGGGTACGTGGGCCAGCCACTCCTGCAGGTCCTGCTGCTTGCGCTCGTTGGTGCGGGGGTAGTGCTGCAGCCCCGAACGTACGTCCCGCCCGTCCGGGGCGCGGGCTAGCGCCTGCACCCAGAAGCTGGTCTCCCAGCGATCGTGCGGGTCGAGCCGGACGACGAAGGTGAGGCCCTCGTTGTCGAACTGAGCCGGCGTCGAGGTGGAGACGACCGACTCGCGGTGGAAGTTCTCCCGCTGGTACCCCAGGACCAAGCGCCCGTTCTCGACCCGTGTGTACAGCTCGCCAAAGGCTTTCGGTCTCGTCGTGATCTCCGCCATGTCGGCGAAGTCGCTGGAGACCTCGAGGCGCACCGTGAGGTCGGCGTGCTGGTGCCCGTGGTTGAGAATTGTCAGCCGTTCCCGGAAGCCTTCCCCGATCCAGCGGTGCCGGGTCAGGGACAGCTTGATGTCCCCGTTCTGCGCGGTCGGGCCGGGCACGCAGAAGAACCGCGACTCGTAGTACTGCAGGTTGTCGGTGGACAGGGAGGACAGGCGCTGCCCGTTGACCGAGAGAACCCACTGCGACAGGAACCGGGTGTCGAACGAGAAGAAACCGGTCGGCACATTGGGGGTCGCCTCGATGTCCCCACGGTCGTCGCTGACGACGAACGTGTTGCCGTCGAGAATTTTGATCAAGCCGTTGGCCACGCTACCGGTTCTTTCCACGGAGCTGGTACAGGTCGCGGGGGTCGTGCGCCTGGGCTGGGTTCGCCGTGAGCCGCCGGAAAACGAACATCAGCTGAAGGTTCCCCTCGGCGACGGCGTCCGCCCTGAGCAGGGCTGCCAGGATGTCGTCCTCCCCGGTGACGAAGCGCTCGAACCACGCTTGCGTGGTGTGCAGGATGCAGTCGGCCGGTGGCGGGTCGGATGTCCGGAATGCTTTCACGTTTCCCCGCCGGACCTCCACGATCCAGTGAGCTGGCCGGCCATCCTGGGCAAGGTCGAACCGCAGCGTGCCGTCTATCTTCCTGAGCCGCCGATCGTGCCCACGGCCGTTCAGCTCGTCGAAGAACTCGGCTGCGCGATCCGCCATCCGCCGTCCCTTCCGATCACCTGACCACCGCTCGATGGAGGCCCGCTACCTCTTGGTGCCTGATGCCTGGTATATCCACACTCCGGCATCGGGCCCGCCGTCTGGCGCGCGCCGCAGCCGGCGGTATTCGAAACTCTCGGTCGCCTCGTGCGGGCCGTGGACGGGAACGCTGTGCACCTCGGGCGGCTCGTCCGGGTTGGCGACCTCTATGGTGCTCATCTCGCCGTCGCACGGACCACCACGCAGGCGCAGTGTCACTGTGGCCATACCCGACGCTATCTCCCCGGCCGGCCGCCTGCTCGGCTTATGCAGCAAGGAGAATCTCGCCCTCAGCCCTCGTGCGGCAGCAGGTGCACGTCCTTCAACGCGTCGCGCCCCAGCCAGCCGTCAGCGATCGGGTAAACCCCCTCCTCGGTGGCGACATCCCAGCGCACGAACGGATGACGCCGGACACGTTGCCAGGGGACGCCAGCTGAAACCGGACGTGACGTCAGGACGTGGGTACCTCCGGCCCGGGCTCGAGGAGATCGGCGAACAGGTCGCCGTACTGCTCCACCCGTTCGAGCACCTCGCCGGGCCCGAACGGGCGCACCGCACCGGACTCTCCCGCCGCGCCGGCCTCCACCTCCTCCCAGGTCAACGGCGTGGAGACGGCCGGGACCGGGACGGCGCGCAGCGAGTACGGCGACACCGTGGTCTTCGCGGCGTTGTTCTGGCTCCAGTCGATGAAGACCTTGCCGGGGCGCAGTCGCTTCGCCATCTGCGCGGTGATCGACTTCGGCGCCTCCCGGGCCAGCTCGCCGGCCACCTTCCGGGCGTATCCGGATATCTGGTCGGCCGGCTGGGTGGCGGCGACCGGGCAGCACAGCTGCATGCCCTTCTTACCGGAGGTCTTCGGATAGCACGTGAGGCCGTCTCCGGCGAGCCGGTCGCGGATCAGCAGCGCGACCTCGCAGCACTCGCGCAGCCCGGCCGGGGCGCCCGGGTCCAGGTCCACCACCAGCAGGTCCGGATGTTCCCCGATTCTCCACTGTGGCGTGTGCAGCTCCAGCGCGGCGAGGTTCGCCAACCACACCAGGGTGGGCAGGTCGTCGGCGACCACGTAGTCCAGCTCCTCGCGGCCGGTCGACGAGCCGGGCGCGGGCAGCCGTTCCAGGCGTACCCAGTCCGGCGTGCCCGCGGGCGCGTTCTTCTCGAAGAAGTGCTGGCCGTCGACCCCGTTCGGGTAGCGGATCCGGGTCAGCGCCCGGTCGGTTATGTGCGGCAGCAGCACCGGCGCCACGCGCGTGTAGTAGTCGATGACCTCGCCCTTGGTGAACCCGGCCGCCGGGTAGAGCACCTTGTCCAGGTTGGACAGCTCAAGGTCGTGGCCCTCGACGCGCACCCTGATCCGATCCTCAGGCACCGCCAGCCTCCGCGACGCACTCCTCGACTGTCTTATCCAGACGGATCCGTTGGAAGCGGGGGAAACGCATCCGGCCGTCGGGGGTGATCGCGCCGTACTTGACCTCGACCACCACCTCCGGGCGTACCCAGATGGCGTCCTTGGCGTCCTCACGCGGGATCGGTGTGACGAACGGCGAGTCCGGCGTGCGCCGCGACTCCAACTCGGCGAGCAGGGCGCGTTCGGCGGCGGCGCTGATCCCTCCGCCGACGCGGCCGCGGAAGACCAGCCGGCGGTCCGGGCGGGGGGTGCCGACCAGCAGGGCGCCGAGCTTGCGGGCTCCGGGCCGCCAACCGCCGACGACCAGGTCGATGGTCGGCTCGAGCTTCGCCTTGACCCAGTCCGGGGAGCGGGTACCCGGCCGGTAGACCGAGCTGAGCCGCTTGGCCACCACCCCCTCCAGCTCGTTCTCCCGGGCGGCGGCCATGGTGGCCGGTCCGTCTGAGAACATCGGCGGCACCAGCCAGTGCCGCCCGGACAGCCCGCGCTCGGCCAGCGCCTCCAGGGCGGCGCGGCGCTCGGCGTACGGCCGGTCGGCCAGCCCCATTCCGTCCAGCACCAGGACGTCGAAGATCATGTAGGTGACGGGAATCCTCGCCGCCAGCTGTGCGGCCCGGCGCGGGTCGCGCACGTGCATCCGCTCGGCGAGCCGGGTGAACGAGGGATGGCCGGCCTCGTCGAAGGCGACCACCTCGCCGTCCAGCACCGCCTCGGACAGCTCGCCGCCGAGGGCGGCCAGCTCCGGGTAGGCGAGGGTGATTTCAGCCCCGGAGCGGGCGTAGAACCGCGCCGCGCCGCCGGAGACCATGCCGATCGCCCGGACGCCGTCCCATTTGAACTCGTACCCCCAGCCGGCGCCGGTCGGCAGCTGCCCGGTGGTGGCGAGCATGGGTTTGATCGGGGCGCCGGCCACGTAGGCCATGCTAGGCGCGCCCGTCCGCGCAGGTGGGCGGAGTGCATCTGCCCGCCGATGCCTCGCGCCCAGGTCAGGACAGTGCCATGCTTGGCAGATGCGGGCGATCTGGAAGGGTGCGGTCTCGTTCGGACTGGTCTCCATCTCGGTGAAGCTCTACTCGGCCACCGAGGAAAAGGACATCCGGTTCCATCAGGTACACCGCACCGACGGGGGACGGATCCGGTACAAGCGGGTGTGCTCGCTGGACGGCGAGGAGGTCAGCTACGACGACATCGCCAAAGGGTACGACCTTGGTGGTGGCGAGATGGTGGTGCTCACCGACGAAGACTTCGCCGACCTCCCGCTGAGCACCTCGCGGGCGATCGACGTACTGGAGTTCGTCCCCGCCGAGCAGGTGGACCCCATCCTGTACGCGAAGGCCTACTACCTGGAGCCGGAAGACGCCGCGACCAAGCCGTACGTGCTGCTGCGCGACGCGCTCGTCGACTCCGACCGGGTGGCGATCGTGAAGGTCGCGCTGCGGCAGCGCGAGCAGCTGGCCACCCTGCGGGTGCGCGACGGCGTGCTGGTCCTCAACACCATGCTCTGGCCGGACGAGGTGCGCGCGGCGGAGTTCAGCTTCCTGGACGAGAAGATCTCACCGCGCCCGGCGGAGCTGGCCATGGCCGCCTCGCTGATCGACTCGATGGCCGGTGACTTCGACCCGAGCCAGTACACCGACAACTACCGCGAAGCGCTGCAGGAGGTGATCGACGCCAAGGTCTCCGGCCGCGAGGTGGTCGCGCCGGAGGAGCCGGAGGCCGCGCCGGCCGCGGCGGTGGACCTGATGGCGGCGCTGCGCGCGTCGGTGGAGCGGGCGCGCGCGGCCCGTGGCGAGCCGCCGCAGCGCCAGGCCGAGCCGACGCCGATCACTTCGGCCCGCTCGGCGCGCAAGGCCGCCCCGGCGAAGAAGGCCGGGAAGGCGGCTCCGGCCAAGAAGGCGGCGAAGAAGACCGCCAAGGCCACGGCGGCGGGGGCGAAGGCCGGCGCGGCCGGGAAGGGTACGGCGGCCAAGAAGGGCGCGGCGAAGAAGGCCGCCGCCGCCAAGAAGGCCCGCAAGTCGGCCTAGGCCCCCGCCCCATCGTCGATCATGACGTTAGCGGCGCAAGCTGCCCGTTTGTCGCTGCTCAACCCGTGATCAACGGGCTAGGAGATGCTGAAGAGCGGGCCGGTGATGGTCAGGCCGAGCTCGTCGCCGACGAACGAGAAGAGGGCGAACAGCATCAGCGCGGCCCCGGCGAGCGCGACATCCTTCTCGAACTGGATCATCTCCATCATCCGCTCCTGGTCCCTCGCCTTCCAGAACGCGTGCATCAGCACCGCGGTCGGCACCAGGAAGATGACCAGCAGCAACGCGCCCAGGTCGGCCCAGACGCCGAGCAGCACGCTCAGCCCGCCCGCGAGCAGCAGCACGCCGCCCGCGTAGGTCGCCGCGAGAGCCGCCGGTACGCCCTTGGCGGCGGCGTACCCCGCCATCGCCTTGCCGTTGGCCAGGTGGTTGTACCCGCTGACGATGAAGATGGCGGAGAAGAGGATCCTACCGATAAGCACCAGAATGTCCAAGATGAGCTCCTGAAAGGTGTGCTCTGGCGGATGGACGGGACAGTTGAAGAGGCAACCATCCACCGGACAAGCTAGCGCAACCTATCGAGTCGTGCTGACCCTCAGCTGGCCCTCGGCGTACGCGGCCCGCAGCTGCTTCTTGTCGAACTTGCCGACGCTCGTCTTCGGCACCGCTTCGATGAACGTCCAGTGCTCCGGCACCTGCCAGTGCGCCACCCGCCCTTCCAGGAACTCGCGCAGCTCGGCCGGGTCGGCGGTCGCGCCCTCGCGCAGCACCACGCTGGCCAGTGGCCGCTCCCCCCAGCGCTCGTCCGGCACGCCGATCACGCACGCCTCCAGCACGGCCGGGTGCGCCATCAGCGCGTTCTCCAGCTCCACCGAGGAGATCCACTCGCCGCCCGACTTGATGACGTCCTTGGCGCGGTCGGTCAGCGTCAGGTAGCCGTCCGCGGAGAGCGTGCCGACGTCACCGGTGCGCAACCATCCATCATGGAACTTCTCCGCGGCCTCGGCCGGGTCGCCGAGGTAGGAGCCGGTGATCCACGGCCCGCGTACCTCCAGCTCGCCCACGGACTTGCCGTCGTTGGGCATCACCTCGCCGCTCGGGCCGACGATGCGCCCCTCGACCGGTGCCGGGAGCCGGCCCTGGGTGTACCGGTACGACCAGCCCTCCTCTTCGGACACACCCGCCGGCGCGCGGGCGATCGAGCCCAGCGGCGACATCTCGGTCATCCCCCAGGCATGGATGACGTTGATGCCGTGCCGTTCCGCGTACGCGTGCATGAGCGCGGGCGGGCAGGCTGAGCCGCCGACGACCACCTCCTCCAGCGAGGAGGTGTCCACCTCGTGGCTGTCCAGGTAGGCAAGCAGGTCGGTCCAGATGGTCGGCACCGCCGCCGCGGTGGTCGGCCGCTGCGTGGCGATCATCTCGGCGATCGGCGCGGCCTGCAGGAACCGGTCCGGCATGATCAGCGCGGCGCCGCACATGAAGGCCGCGTACGGCGCGCCCCAGCCCATCGCGTGGAACATCGGCACGATCAGCAGATCCCGGCTGGTCGAGGAAAGTCCGAAGTCGACGGAACAGACTTGCATCGAGTGCAGCCAGATGGACCGGTGCGAGTACGCCACGCCGCGGGGGTTCCCGGTGGTCCCCGAGGTGTAGCAGAGCGCGGCGGCGTCGCGCTCGTCCAGCTCGGGCCAGTCGTACCGGTCGGGCTTGCCGCGCAGCAGCTGCGACCACTCGTGGACCGCCACCCGCCCGCCGCCGGCGGAGACCAGCGCTTCCCGGTCGCCGTCACCGACCAGGACCACATGCTCTACTGTGGACATCTGCGGCAGTACCCTGGCGAGCAGTGGCACCAGAGTGGCGTCGACGATGACCACTCGGTCGCCCGCGTGTTCGGCGACGTAGGCGATTTGCTCGGGGAAGAGCCGGATGTTCAGAGTGTGCAGGACGGCGCCCATGCTCGGTACGGCGAGGTAGGCGACCAGGTGCTCGGCGTTGTTCCACATGAACGTGGCGACCCGCTGGTCGCCGGTGACGCCCAGGTCGTCGCGCAGCGCATGCGCCAGCTGCGCCGCGGCCGCGCCGACCTGCTGGTACGACATCCGGCGCGGGGCCGCCCCGTCACCGGTCCACGTCACCACCTCGGACCTGCCATGCACGGTGCTGCCGTGGGTGAGCAGCCGGGAAACCAGGAGCGGGACATCCATCATCGTGCTGCGCATGGACTAACGATAGTGTCCCAGGTCACACCTGCGGTAGATGAAGATCGGGCGGGTCCACCCGGATAGCGTTCCTGTCATGGCCTATCTCTCGTGGGCGGAGTCGTACCTCGGCCAGCTGCGGGCGCTCGCCGGCGACCGGACGCTGCTGTTCGTCGGCGCCCGCGCGGTGATCCGCGACGAGCACGGGAGGCTGCTGCTCATCCGCCGATCGGACAACGGGATGTGGGCGCTGCCTGCCGGCGCGATGGAGCTGGGCGAGTCGATCTCCGACTGCGCGGTGCGCGAGGTCCGGGAGGAGACCGGGCTGGTCGCGCTGAAGACCACACCGTTCGCCGTCTACAGCGGGCCCGCGTACACCTTCACCAACATGTACGGCGACACCTACCAGCTGTTCATGACCGCGTTCCGGGTGGACGACTGGGAGGGTGAGCTGGTCAAGAAGACCGACGAGACGATCGACGCGGGCTTCTTCGCCCGGGACGAGCTGCCGATGCCCAGCCGGGTCATCACCGAGACCCTCGACGACCTGGACGCCTTCGAAAGGCACGGCCAGATCGTGCTCAAGTAGCGCCCAAAGGCTCGCGGCAGGTCCGCACACCCGACTGGCCAGGCCAGCGGCGGCGTGGCGGCAGGTTGCCGGGCTTCAGCCGCGCGGCGATCAGATCACCGTCGCCGCCTGCTCGTCCACCGAGGCGCCCTCGGCAGTCCCCTCGTAGCCCGGCGCGCCGCCGCGCAGCTCGCGGTCGGGCAGCGCGAGGGTGATCGCGACGGCGACCAGCGCGACGGCGCCGGCGATCAGGAAGACGGTGTGCAAGGCTTCCACGAACGCCGACTGGATCGCGCCGCGGATCGGACCCGGCAGGGCGAGGATCTTCGCCGGCTCGTTGACCGAGATGCCGGTGGTGCCGGCTCGGGCGAACCGCTCGGCCTGCCCGGGGGGCAGCTGCCGGATCGCGCCCGGCAGCCGGGTGGACAGCTCCGCGTTGAGGCGGGATGTCAGGGCGGCGCCCAGGATCGCCACCCCGAACGCCCCGCCGAGCGAGCGGAAGAACGTCGCCGCCGCGGTGCCCGCCCCCATGTCCCGCATGGTCACCGCGTTCTGCACGGCCAGGATCAGCGACTGCAGGCACAGGCCCAGCCCGATCCCCACCACGACCATGTCGAGGAAGGCGACCCGCAGCGGGGAATCCACGTGCACCCGGGTGAACAGGAACATGCCGGCGGTGAACACCAGCGAACCGGCCACCGGGAACCACTTGTAGCGGCCGATGCGGCTCATCGCCCGGCCCGAGCTGACCGAGGTGACGATGATGGCGGCCATCATCGGCAGCATCAGCAGCCCGCTCGTGGTGGGCGAGGCGCCCTTGACGATCTGCAGGTAGAGCGGGATGAAGATGATCGAGCCGAACATCACCAGGCCGAGGACGAAGCCGGCGCCGTTGGCCAGCGCGAAGGTGGGCCGGCGGAACAGGTGCAACGGCAGGATCGGCTCGCTGGCCCGCCGCTCCCGCAGCACGAACAGCGTGGCCAGCACCGCGCCGGCGGCGAACAACCCGATGATCGCCCCCGAGCCCCAGGCGTACTGGTTGCCGCCCCAGGACAGCGCCAGCAGCAGGCAGCTGACACCGACCACCATGAGCGCGGCGCCCGGGTAGTCGATGGCGTGCGCGCGGCGGCGGTACGGGATCAGGCGCATCACGTGGTAGCAGACCACCACGGCCAGCACCCCCAACGGCACGTTGAGGTAGAAGATCCACCGCCAGTTGTGCTCGGCGAAGTAGCCGCCGGCCAGCGGGCCGGCGACCGAGGCGAGGCCGAACACGGCCCCGAACAGGCCCTGGTAGCGGCCACGCTCGCGGGGTGTGACCGCGTCCGAGATGATGGTGAAGGCGAGCGTCATCAGGCCGCCGGCCCCCAGCCCCTGGATCCCCCGGAAGAGGATCAGCTCGGTCATGTTGACCGAGAGTCCGGCCAGCACCGAGCCGACCACGAAGGTGACGATCGCGAACAGGAACACCCGCCGCCGGCCAACCAGGTCGCTGACCTTGCCGTAGAGCGGGGTGGAGGCGGTGGAGGCGAGCAGGTACGCGGTGACCACCCAGGAGTAGTGGCTGATCCCGCCCAGCTCGCCGACGATGGTGGGCAGCGCGGTACCGACGATGGTCTGGTCCAGCGCGGCCAGCAGCATCCCGGTCATCAGGCCGAGCATGAGCAGCAGCACCTGCCGGTGGCGCAAAGGACGGGCCGCGGGGAGTTCGGTCTGCATCCAAGAACCTCGTACCCGGAAACTCGTTCGACCACCGTGCCCGGCGCCACCATCATGAAACGTCGTGAGCGCGGCGGGGGACAGGCGGCGGTACCTGCTGGACCTCACCCCGCTGCGGACGTCCCGCGACTTCCGCCTGCTGTTCGCCGCATCCGGCGTATCCGGCTTCGGCTCCTTCATCACGTACGTCACCGTCCCGTACCAGGTCGCGCGGCTCACCGACGACCCGCTGCTGGTCGGGCTGCTCGGCGTGGCCGAGCTGGTCCCGCTGCTGGTCATGGCGTTCGTCGGCGGCGCACTGGCGGACTACCTGGACCGGCGGCTGCTGGTGCTCTCCGGTGAGGTCGCGTTCACCGGGCTCACCGGTCTCCTGCTGGTCAACGCCTTCTCTGACACGCCGCACCTGTGGCTGCTGTACGTCGTCGCCGGGCTGACCGCCGCGATCGACGGCGTCCAGCGTCCGGCGCTGGAGGGTTTGGTTCCGCGGCTGGTGACGCCGCAGGAGATCCCGGCCGCAAGTGCGCTGAGCTCGCTGCGGATGCAGCTCGCCGCGCTGGGCGGGCCCTCGCTGGCCGGGGTCCTGATCGCCACCACCGGCGTGGCCTGGGTGTACGCGATCGACCTGGCCACCTTCGCGTTCTCGCTGGCCTGCCTGGCGGCGATGCGGAGGGTGCCGCCGCCCCCAGCGGCCGACCGCCCCTCGCTGCGCTCGGTCGCGGCCGGCCTGCGGTACGCGGGGAGCCGGCCAGAGCTGCGCGGCCCCTACCTGG
>JADGHA010000530.1 GCA_019689695.1 Micromonosporaceae bacterium
TTCGGGAACGCGGCGCCACAGCGGCGCCGGGGACGGACGGTCCCCGCCGGAAGGTCAGGCGGGGACGACGCGGAGCGGCGGGCCGCGCCGGGTGACCGCGTGGCGGGGCACGGCCGGGAGGGCCGGCCCCGGCTCGTCGGCGCACGGAGGAGGGGAGGGCGGCACCGGCGGAACGGGCCGCCGGAGGATGAACAGGAACCGCACGGCCAGGCGCCGCAGCAGCGCCCAGAGGGCGGCCTCACCGCGGGCGAGCCAGAGCGAGGTGAGCACCGCCGCCCAGCCGTGCAGGAGCAGCATGCCGAGCGCGGGGCTGAGCCCGGCGTGCGGGTACGCGGGCGGCACCCCGGCCGGGCAGGCGGTGGGGGAGGAGAGCGAGAACAACAGGTGGAGCGCCACCTGGACGCCGGCGAGCAGGGGCAGGATCGTGTGGATCGTGCGTTCCCGCGCGGTGAGCGGGAGCGCGGCGCCGAACGCGGCGGCGAGCCCCCACGCGGCGGCGGACGGGGTGACCGAGCCGCCGCCGAGCACATGCGCGAGCACCCCCAGACCCAGGCACACGACGGCGAACGCCGCGGTGCGCGCGAGCCGGACCGGCGATGTCAGTGGCATTGCGATTCCACTATCCCAGGGAGGGGTGCCGCTCCCCGCGGCGGGGCGTGATATCGAATCGGCCCGGCCGGGGCGCCGCGGGCCCGGCGGGGCCGCCGATGGTGTAGGAAATCTCCATAGCGGTATGGGTCCGGTGGAGGGAATCTACACAAGGGGCGGTCGTGGCGGCTCTGTTCATCGGGGTGGACGCCGGCGGCACCAGCACGCGCTGCGTCGTCGCCGGCGAGACCGGCGAGATCGTCGGCCGGGGGCACGCCGGCGGCGCCAACGCGATCTCGGTCCAGGGCCCGTCGGCCAACCTGCTCGCCGCGCTGCGCTCGGCGCTCGACGGGCTCGACACCGGCCGGGTGACCGCGGGGGTGTTCGGCATGGCCGGGGTGCGGGCGGCCTGGCCCGCGGTGGAGCGGGCGTGGCGTGAGGCCGCGCTGCCCGGGAAGCCCCGCGTCGTGCCCGACATGCTCGTCGCCTTCGCCAGCGCGACCGCCGAGCCCGACGGCACGGTCCTCATCGCCGGCACCGGCGCCGTGGCCGCCCGGATCCGCGGGTGGCGGGTCACCCGGCGCGCCGACGGCCACGGGTGGCTGCTCGGCGACGAGGGGTCCGGGGTGTGGCTCGGCAGGCGGGCGGTGGCGGCGGCGCTGGCCGCCCTCGACGGGCGGTCCGCCCCCACCGTGCTCACCGGCCGGGTGGCCGAGGCCGTTCTCGGGGCGCCGGCGCCGGAGGAGCCGGAGCTCATCGACGAGATCGTCTCCGCGGTGTACTCCCGCGTCGCCGAGTACGGCCCGGCCTGGCTCGCCACGCTCGCGCCCCTCGCCGACGCCGCGGCCCGGGAGGGCGATCCGGTCGCCGTGGAGATCGTCCGCGAGGCGGCCCGGTCGCTCGCCCGCACCGCGCGCGTGGTCGACGACGGAACCGGCCCGCTCGTGCTCGGGGGCTCCCTGCTCACCCAGCCGACCGAGCTCGGCCGCCTGGTCCGCGCCGAGCTGGACGGCGGCCGGCACCCGGTGCCGGCCGGTGACGGCGCGGCGGGGGCCGCCGCCCTCGCGCTCCGCGCCGCCCTGCCCCCGGACGACCCCCGGGCCGCCGAAGGGCATCGCCGGCTGATCCGGCAGGGTGGCCGATGAGCGCAGGGGAGCTCCACCGGATGGCGATGACCGTGCTCCAGACCGGCTTCCCGGGCACGGCACCGCCGCCCTGGCTGCGCCGCGCGCTCGACGACGGGCTCGGCGGGGTCCTGCTGTTCGCGCGGAACATCGCCGGCCCGGAGCAGACCGCCGGCCTGGTCGCCGGGCTCCGCGCCGCCAACCCGGAGCTGATCGTCGCGATCGACGAGGAGGGCGGGGCGGTCACCCGGCTGGAGGCGGCCACCGGCAGCTCCTGGCCGGGCAACCTCGCGCTCGGCGTGGTCGACGACCCCGCGCTCACCGAGCGGGTGGCCCGGGAGATCGGCCGGATGGTGGCGGCCGCCGGGATCACGCTCGACTACGCGCCCGTGGCGGACGTCAACACCGACCCGGACAACCCGGTCATCGGGGTGAGGTCGTTCGGATCCGACCCGGAGCTCGTCGCCCGGCACGCGGCCGCGTTCGTCCGCGGCGTCCAGGACGCCGGGGTGGCCGCCTGCGCCAAGCACTTCCCCGGCCACGGGGACACGGTCACCGACTCCCACCTCGCCCTGCCCACGGTGCGGGCCCCGCTGCCGGTCCTCCGGCGGCGCGAGCTGCCCCCGTTCCGGGCGGCCATCCGCGCCGGGGTGCGCGCGATCATGTGCGGGCACCTGCTCGTCCCCGGGATCGACACGGTGCCGGCCACGCTGAGCCGGCGCGTGATCACCGACCTGCTCCGCGGGGAGCTCGGCTTCGGCGGCCTGGTGGTGACGGACGCGATCGAGATGCGCGCCGTGGCCGAGCGGTACGGCCCGGGCGAGATCGCGGTGCGGGCCCTCGCCGCCGGCGCCGACCTGATCTGCCTCGGGCTCGCCGGGCACGGCGCGGACCTCTACGCGCTGCGGGACGCGATCGTCGCCGCGGTGCGGGACGGGCGGCTCCCCGAGGAGCGGCTCGCCGAGGCGGCCGGCCGGGTCCGCGGCCTCGCCGCATGGTACGCCGCCCAGGCC
>JADGHA010000531.1 GCA_019689695.1 Micromonosporaceae bacterium
CGGCCGCCCAGCACGACCTGCACGGTCCACCGATCGACCTGCCCGGATGGCGGACCGCCACCGTCGAGGAGTCGGTCCTGCACGACCTGCGGCTGCGGCGCGAGACCGAACGGGCGGCAAGAGCCGGGCATCCGGCCGACATCACGCAGAGTGCATCATCCGACCGACCAATGTCACCCGGGTCCGCACCTGTGGAGGCTGTCGTCCCATGACCCCCTGCGCTGACCTGATCACAGCATTCTGTGATCATCTGGTGCTGCTCGGCCGGTCCGACCGCACCGTCGGACACCGCCGCGCCGTGCTCACCATGGCGGACCGGGACCTGCCGCACGGCCTCGAGGCGACCGCCGAGGAGCTGGCCGCCTGGCTGCGCCGCCCCGGGCTCGGCCCGAACGCCCGCGCCTCCTACTACTCGGCGCTGCTGGCCTTCTACAGGCACGCCGCGGGTCGGTGGCTCGCGCTCAACCCGCTGGCCGACGTGCCACGGCCACGCGGCAAGACCGGCCAGCCCCGCCCGGTGCCCCTGGAGCAGCTGCGCCGGCTGCTGGCCGAAGCGTCCGAGCCGTACCGGACGTGGGCCCTCATCGCCGCCGGGTTGGGCGCCCGCTGCGTCGAGATCTCCCGGCTGGACCGGGCCGACGTCGGCCCGGAGCTGACCCACCTGCATGGCAAGGGGGACAAGCACAGGGTCGTGCCGACCCATCCGGCCGTGTGGCAGGCCGTGTCGACGCTGCCGCCCGGGCCTGTGGCGCGCAAGCAGAGCGGCGAACGTGCCACCCCGGGCTACATCTCGGCCATGGCGTCAGCGTACTTCGCACACATCGGCCACGACGGGGTGACGATGCACCGGCTCCGGCACTCCTTCGCCTCCTTTGTGGACACACAGGACCTGCGGGTGGTGCAGGAGCTGCTCGGCCACTCGCGGCCGAGCACGACCGCCATCTACCGGGCGGTCGCACCGGCCGCGCTGGCGTCGGCGGTGGCGGGGCTTCCGCTCACAGCCGACGCGCCCGCCCAGCCGAGGAGGGTGCCTGGCCGGCGACCTCTACGCGTGGCACCCGGTCGGGTGGCAGCTCGGCGGGTGAGTGCACGACGATGATGTCGGCGTGGCCGGCCAGGACGAGCTTGGCGGCCTCCTCCCAGGTGGTGACGACGGCGACTATGTGGTGGCCGCGGCGGTGGCAGTGGTCCCAGCAGGCGGCCAGTCTGCGGTCCGCATGCGGCCCTGGCTGGACGAGCACCACCGCCCTCAGTGGATCTCTGTCCATGCCCGGATGATCCGATGGCCGGAGCTGGGTGTAGCGCCCCGGACACGTTACGGATTGGTAACGGCGTGGCTTACTGGCAGTAAGGTACGCGGCCCTAGCGCAGCCACTGACCGCGGTCCAGCGGCGGCTTGGCCACTCCTCCATCGCCGTCACGTCCGACCTGTACGGCCATCTGCGGGCGGAAGTCGATGAGGGGATTCTGGCGGCGGTGGATGCGGCGCTGGCCGGTGTGGACCTGGACGCGGAGGTCGCCGCCGAGCTGGCCGAGGTGTGAGACCCTGGCGAAAGTGACGGGACGCGCGGCTTGGAGTCGGAGGGCGTTTGTCCGCGCGCACGCAGCTTGAGGGGTAGGGCTGCGTACCGCCCAGGAAAGCGAAAGACCTGGGAGTGCCGGGATGGGCACTCACCAGGTCCGCACTATCAGAGGTCCCGACTGTAGCAGGTGATTACCGCACGTCGGCCGTCGAGTCGGCGATCCGGCGGCGCATGCGCACGTAACGATACGGACTCACGGTCTCCACTCGTCCTGGTAGCCCGGCCGGTCCGCATACGGCAGCGCGAGCAACGCGAGCACTTGGGTCCATGCCCAGCCGAAATCACCATGGTCTTGCTCGCCCAGGGCAGCTTCGATGATTCGCCGCTTGGCGTCGACGTCGGCCAACACCCGCGCCGGATCATGCCGGGCAATATGCATGCCGCACACCGTCTCGACCTCACTGGCGTACGGGAGCACAAAGTGCGGCAGTGGGCCGACATGACGGGTCGGGTACTCCTCGACGCTGCGCAGCGCTATCGTTTCGCCGCCCTTGATGAAGTCCTCAAGTGCCGGGTCCAGCTCGAGCGGCTCGTCGCGCTCGGGGTCTTCCCAACGCCAGTGCTCGCCCGTCGTGGTCTGGTCGCCGTGGGCGCGCGACGCTTCGAGCGCTACCTGCTCGTCGGCGTCGAGTCGGGCGCGCAGCCACTCCACCAGCTCCATCATGCGGTCGCTCACTTCTGCTCCTTCACGAATCGGCCGACGCCGGGCACAGTCTCAATCAGGCCCCGCTCCTTCAGCCGGTCCACAGCCAGCCGGATGACCTGCTGGCTGACTCCGAACTCCTTGCGCAGCTGTGCGTCCGACGGCAGCTGTGTGCCAGCGGCGTAGACGCCTGAGCGAATGCGGGCGGCGATCGTCTCGGTGACGTGCTCAGTCTTGGTCTGCGGCATTGTGGACTCCCCGGCAAGGTGCACCAAGTCGACCATGCCAGCCGCCTCCCGGTCAACATTGCTAGTGATTTGCCTCTTGACAGTATCACTAGCGATGCCTAGCGTCGCGAGATGGCGGTCGATTGGACTCCCGGCAAGGACTCCGGCAGGCCGCCATCCCGGGGTGCCCTCGCCCCGGACCCAAGCGCGGCGGGTCGGCGCAGAGGTGTCCCGGCCCGCCGCGCCCCGAAGACACCTCGACACCTCA
>JADGHA010000532.1 GCA_019689695.1 Micromonosporaceae bacterium
ATTGTTTCCGGTGGCGACCCACCGCACCCGGTGCACACCAGCCTGCATGGTGGCGTAGTCGTAGTCGTACACGCCGGGCGAGGTGGAGGCGATCGGCCCCTGCGTGACCGTGCTGCCGTCCGGCAGGGTGATGGTCAGATGGACGGCGGTGGCGTCCTCCGGCTGGCCGGACGCGCTCGTGACCGTCACCGACAGCGGTACGACATCACCGAGGTCCCACGCCATCAGGTGCCTCCCATGCTCGCGCCTGCCCGTGCCCGTCCTGCCGCCCGCGCACCGGACCGGACCCGGCCAGTGATCTGCGCCCCCGGCCGGTTAGCCACTCTCATGACCCCGGCTGACTCGCCGGGCGCACCGGCCCGCACCACGCCGCGCCCCGCAGCGCAGCGCACACAGCCCGCCGGGCCCTCCTGCAGAACGGCCACAGGCCCGGCCAGCGCCCCGGCGACGCCCCGGATCCAGATTCCGCCCGCGGTCCCGGCCTGTGCAGCGACCCCAACGGCCTGAACACCAGCCGCCGCGCCGCGTAGCAGCAGACTGCCCGCCCGCCCGGTCAACGTGATGGCCGTGGCGTTAGTGACCACACCAGCCGACGCCCTCAGCCGCAGGACCCCTGCATCACCGGGAAGCAGCGCCTGGTCGACGGCGAGAACAGCGCCAGCGCCCGGCCGCAGCCTCACGGTTCCTGGCCGGGCCGCCAGGGTGGCGCTCACCGCCGAGGTCACCGCGCCTGAGCCCGGGCGGACACGCACAGCACCAGCCGCCCCGACAGGTGCAGCCGCCAGTGCGGCGGTCACCGCGCCGAGGCTCGCCGTCAGGCGCAGCGCACCGGCCGCGCCCGCGAGCGGGACCATCTGCGCCGCGGTAACGACCCCGGCGGACGCCCGCACACGCAGACCGCCCACGGGCGCAAAGACCTGCACAGCCTGGGCTGCGGTCACCGCACCCGTAGCTCCGTGGACCCGCACGGTCCCCGCACTGCTCGCAACCGGGGCGACAAGCGCCGCTATCACGCCGCCAGTCCCCGCCCGCGCACGGACCCGACCAGCCACGCCGGAGACGAGCGCGTGCCGCACCCCCAGGACCGTGCCAGCGGAGGCACGCACGTAAGCGGCGCCCGCACGACCGGCCAGCGGAGCAGCCTGTGCCGCGGCCACCACCCCGGCCGACGCCCGGACGGCCACCCGGCCACCGGCACCCGACATCGTGACGGGCACCGTGGACGTCGCGGCGGCTTTGACTTCCACGCCAGCGATGACCCACCGCTGGTTCGCCGGCGCCGACAACCCGAACGTCTGCAGCCCCTCGGTCGGCGCCGCTTGGTAGGCGTAGTACGCCACGGCGTTGACGCCGGCGCTGCCGTCCTGCAGGCCGTCCTCGATCGCGCCGTTCAGATACTCCCTGGTCGCCGGGGAGCGGGAGTTGATGTCGCCGGATACCCAGGTGACTACGCTGTCGGCCCCGGTGGTCGTCAACGTCGCTGACGGGGTGCCCCCGTTTCCCATACCCGACCCGGTCGCAGGGGGCGTCGCCAGCTGCGCATCCGCCCAGCGCTCCACCACTATGGAGTGCCAGCCGGACCCGTTCGGGGTGGACGACACCGTCATCGGTCCCGGGGAGCCGGCCACCGTGGCTACATAGATCCCGCACCAGCTCATGAACCCGCCGGGCGCGACGATCACCGCGGCGGTGAAGGTCAACCCCCCGCCGGAGGGGGTGCCCATCGAAAGGTTGGTGTCCCACGTCGCACACTTGACGACGATGACCTCGCCCGGTGCAGGCGTGAACGACGGCGTCTCCAGCGTGGCGTTGTTGTTCGCGTTCGCGTAGACCGGGTACGCCGCGACCAGCGTGGGGCCGGCCATGGCACGGTCAGCCGGTGAACGAGGTCAGCAGACCCTCGCCGTTGTCCAACTGGGCGGTGAACGCGCCGCCGTTGCTCGCGGTCTGGGTGCCGCCGAGGTCCCAGTAAAGGATCACCGGCGACGTGGAGGGGGTGCCGGTGTCCTTGTAGAACAGCACGTGCGACGCCGACAAGGTGCCCGGGTTGCTGGTTGTCCACGACGGGTCAGCCGCGTCGATCACCAGCACGCCGCGGCCGACACACGCCCACGTCACCCCACCGTCCGTCACCGTCTGGCCGATCGTCGTCGGCCATGTCGGCGCGGAGCCGCCGGACGTACCGCCAACGACCGCCTGGTACACGAACCCGTTTCCGGACGCGGGCCTGACCACGTCACCGGCCGCGTACGCCGTCGAGTTGGCCCGCTGCACGCTCCAGGAGTTCGCGGCCGTGTAGGTGACGCTCTTACTCGCCAGCGCCTGACCGCCAGCGGTGTAACCCGACCCGGACGCCTCGACACCGACACCGGCCGTCACCACGTCGGAGAGGAACTGCGCGGTGTCCTGCGTGCTGCCGACGGTGTACGAGCTGAGCAGCATCGCCTTGATCGTGTCGGTGGCGAAGTTGATCCGGCCCTCCCACAGCGACTGCTGCAGCTTGCCGTACACGCCAACGGTCACAGCCATGGCGGACCTCCCGTCTTACTTGTCCTCTGCCGGGGTGCGCGCCTTGTTGGCCGGCCGCCGCCCCCGCTTGGTAGCCGGCTCCTCCGGGGCGTCCTCGGCCGCCTGCGTCCCCGGCTGGTCGGCCTCGGCCAACAGCCCGTACCGCTCCGCCTCCGCGCGGGGGATGGCCATGCCTGGGATGCAGTAC
>JADGHA010000533.1 GCA_019689695.1 Micromonosporaceae bacterium
TTGTCCGGTCGGGCGGGGGGTAGGCACAGGGGTGTCACGGGTAGCGAAGAGCATCTGGAGGAGTGATGACAGACCTACGCAGGCCTCGTACCCCTGAACCGGTACGCGACCGCACAGCGGACCCGCCCCGCACCGAGATGGCGGAGCCGATGACCGGCGCCGGGGCGCCCGCCCAGATCGACGACCGGGCAGGCGCCGCCTACGCCCGGCCGCGGCACGCCCGGGAGGGCGAGCGTGAGATGGACACCTCGTACGCGCGGGAGCGCGCACCGATGGGTGGCGCCGGGATCGGTTCCATGCTGTCCTCGGCGCCGAGCGGGATCGCGCTGCTCGGCGGAATTTGGCTGCTGGTCTCGCGGCTGGTGTTCAACTTCCCGGCGGCGGGCAGCGGGGCCGACGGTGTGCTCAACGGCATCATCATCGGCATCTCCGTCGGCCTGATCTCCCTGGCGCTGATGGCCAACGCCACCTCCAACCCGATACTCGGCCTGGTGGTGGCGGTGCTCGGCGGCTGGATGATCGCCTCGCCGTGGATCTTCAACTACAACAGCTGGGGCGACGAGTCCGGACCGACCTACAGCGATGTGATCACCGGCGTCGGCATCGCCGCGACCGGGCTGGCCACCTGGCTGGCCGGGATGATGCGGCAGGTGACCGCGAAAATCCACCGGCGGCGGCCGGGCATGGCGATGTGACCGGCGGCTGGATCCTGGCTCGCGCCGGCCGGCGCGAGCCAGGACCCGCCGGTCCGACAACTTCATATCGCGGGGCGTAATTGCGTTGAAACTCCCCGGTGTGGCGGCGCACGCTGAAGGATCTCCGCCACATCTTGGGGGATCCCGTGCGCCTGCTCCGCGACCTCTGGGCCACGGCACCGCGTCGCACGGTTGCCGTGGCCCTGCTCGTCGTTCTCGGCGCCAGCGGGCAGGCGGCGGCGGCCGCGCTCGCCGGGAAGGTCCTGGTGCAGCGGTCCGGGGTCGCCTTCGCGGTGCTCGCCGTGGCCCTGCTCGCCGCGGTCGTCTCCGACCTCGCGGTCGGCCTGATCGCCGCCGGGCTGACCGCGGACTGGGCCGCCGACGTGCGTCGCCGGCTGTGCCGCGTCGCCTTCGGCCAGGACCTGCCGACCCTGGAGACCACCCCGGTCGGCGAGCTGCTGGACCGCATCGACGGCGACGTCTACCAAGTCGCCTCCGAGATGCGCGGCCCGGGCGTCCGGATCGCCCAGTCGGTCGCCGCCGCCGCGCTGTCGATCGTCACCGCGCTGGTCGTCTGGTGGCCGGCCGCGGTGGGCATGCTGGTCCTGGCCACCGTGCTCACGGTCGGGCTCAGCGGCCCGGCGCGCCGGATCGGGCCGGCCCGGATGGGCGAGGAGGAGGCCTGGTCGGACCTGGCCGCGGTGATGGAGGAGGCCATCCACGGCCAGGACGACGTCCGGACCAGCCTCGCCCGGCCGTACGTGCTGCGCCTGTACGCCCAACGGGCCAGCCGGGTGCTGTCCCTGGGCCGGCGGGTCTGGTGGATGTCCGCGCAGGTCACCACGAGCGCGTCCATGGTCACCCGGACCGGGATCGCCGCGGTCGTGGTGGCCGGCGTCTGGGCGCTGACCACCGACCGCGTCAGCGGCGCCCAGCTCACCGCGGTCTGGCTGCTCGCCCTCGCCTTCGGCGGGACGGTCGAGCACATCACCCGGATGGTCCCGGAGCTGCAGTACGCGCTCGGCGCCTGGGGCCGCGTGCAGCTGCTGCGTGACGCCCGGCAGGAACCCTCCGGCGGCGCCACTCCGGTCGACGGTGACATCACCGTGCGCGGCCTCACCTTCCGGTACCCGGTCAGCCAGGCGGGCGGCGGTCAGGGCGCCGCGTTGCGCGACATCAACCTCACCTTCGCCCGTGGCCGGTCGTACGCCCTGATCGGACGGACCGGCTCGGGAAAGTCCACCTTGGCCAAGGTGCTCACCCGGGCGGTCGACGTCCCGCGGGGAACCGTCTTCCTCGGCGACACCGACCTGCTCGACCTGGACGTGGAGGCGCTGCGCCGGTGGGTGGCGGTGGTGCCGCAGCGCACCGAGATCCTGGCCGGGACGCTGGCGGAGAACATCGCGCTGTTCGACCCGGAACTGCTGGAGCCGGCCGAGCGCGCGGTGCGCGAGCTGGGCCTGTCGTCCTGGGTGGCCGACCTGCCGGACGGCATGAACACCCGGCTCGGCGACGGCGGGTACGTCCTGTCGGCCGGCCAGGAGCAGCTGGTCGCGTTCGCCCGGATCCTGGTCCGCGACCCGCGCGTGGTGATCCTGGACGAGGCCACCGCACGGATGGACCCGGTCACCGAAGCGCGCGTCCAGCACGCCACCGAGCGGCTGCTGCGCGACCGGATCGGCATCGTCATCGCGCACCGGCTCTCCTCGGTGCGCCGCTGTGACGAGGTGGTGGTGCTCGCCGACGGCGAGGTGGTGGAGGCCGGGCCGCTGCACGAGTCCCGGCGGTTCGCCGGCCTGCTCGCCACCAGCCAGGCGGTGCCATCCGGCGGCGCCGCCGGGCACGCCGTCGCGGTGCTGGAGGTGGCCGAGCCGAGCGAGGCGACCCGGCCGAAACCGGTCGTCGTGGAGACCGCCCTCGCCGTGCCGCCGAAGGCCGACCCGCCGCCCCTGCCCGAGCCACCCCCAGCGCGTACTCTCCGGGAGATCCTGCGGCTGGTCACCAACGACCCCCGGTACGG
>JADGHA010000034.1 GCA_019689695.1 Micromonosporaceae bacterium
GTGGGAGGCGGCAACGTGGTGCGGGTGGGAGGCGGCAAGGCCGCCCCGGCGTGGCGTCGATCAAGTGTCGTACCTGGGGCCTAGCCTGCCGCCCGTGGCGCAACCGGCGTACGTCCAGGGGACCCTCGATGCGCTGCTCGCCGGTGCGGGCGGCGGCACACCCGCCATCGACACCGCGCTCGACCTGTCCCAGGTGACCTTCGTCGTGGTGGACCTGGAGACCACCGGCGGGGCGCCCGACGCCCACGGGATCACCGAGATCGGCGCGGTCAAGGTGCGCGGCGGCGAGCCGCTCGGCGAGCTCTCCACCCTGGTCAACCCCGGTGCCCGGATCCCGCCGATGGTCACCGTGCTGACCGGCATCACCGAGGCGATGGTGGCGCCCGCCCCGCCGATCGAGGCGGTCCTGCCGAGCTTCCTGGAGTTCCTCGGAAGCGCCGTCCTGGTCGCCCACAACGCGCCCTACGACGTGGGCTTCCTCAAGGCGGCCTGCGCCCGGTACGGCTACCGCTGGCCGAACCCGCGGGTGCTGGACACCGTCGCGCTGGCCCGCCAGGTACTGCTGCGTGACGAGGTGCCCGACCGCCGGCTGGGCACCCTCGCCGCCTACTTCCACTCCCCCAACCGTCCGGTCCACCGGGCGCTGGCCGACGCGCGGGCGACGGTGGACGTGCTGCACGCCCTGATCGCGCGGTTGGGCAGCCACCGGATCTTCACGCTCGGTGAGGCGCTGGAGTTCGCCAAGTCGGTCACGCCGACCCAGCGCCGCAAGCGCCACCTGGCCGAGGGCCTGCCGCACGCACCGGGGGTCTACGTGTTCCGCGGCCGCGACGACCGCCCGCTCTACGTGGGCACCTCGGCCGACATCGCCGCCCGGGTACGCAGCTACTTCACCGCCTCGGAGAAGCGCGCCCGGATCAGCGAGATGCTGGCCGCGGCCGAGCGGGTCGAGGCGGTCGAGTGCGCGCACGCGCTGGAGGCCGAGGTGCGCGAGCTGCGCCTGATCGCCGCGCACGCCCCGCCGTACAACCGCCGCTCCAAGCACCCGGACCGGGTGGTCTGGCTCAAGCTCACCACGGAGGCCTACCCACGCCTGTCGGTGGTCCGGCGGCTGGACGGGACCGGAGCGTACCTGGGCCCGTTCGCCTCCCGCCGGACGGCGGAGCTCGCCGCCGCCGGCATCTATGACGCGGTGCCCCTGCGCCAGTGCAGCCTCCGCCTCTCACCGCGCACTACCGCGCCGGCGTGCGCGCTGGCCGAGCTGGGCCGGTGCCTGGCGCCGTGCGAGCACCGGGTGTCCACCGAGGAGTACGAGCAACGGGCTGCCGCGCCACTGCGCAGCGCGATCACCGGGGACCCGCAGCCCGTGCTGGACGGCCTGCTGGCCCGGATCGGCCGCCTGGCCGCGGCCCAGCGGTACGAGGAGGCCGCAGTGGTGCGCTCCCGGATGGCCGCGTTCCTGCGGGCCACCCTCCGGATGCAGCGGCTGGCGGCGCTCACCTCGATCGCCCAGCTGGTGGCGGCCCGCCGGCGCGGGGACCGGTGGGAGATCGCGGTGGTGCGCCACGGCCGCCTGGTCGCCGCCGGCACCTCGCCACCCCGGGCCCATCCCCGGCCGACGCTGGACGCGCTGCGCGCGACCGCCGAGACGGTGCGCCCGGGGCCGGGCCCGGTCCCGTGCGCCTCGGCCGAGGAGACCGAGCGGATCCTGGCTTGGTTGGAGCACCCGGACACCCGGCTGGTGGAGGTCTCCGACGGCTGGGCGTCGCCGGCCCGTGGGGCGGCCCGGTTCGGCGACCTGCTGGCCCGAGCCGAGAGCCGGGCAGCGGCCCCGGTGCTCGGCGGGATCGACGCTTGACCGCATCTCAGCGACCGTTCGGCGACTTGTCCGATTGACTGAGGCTTATGTGCCCAACTGGACCAGCCGTCACTCGTTAGCCTGTATGGGAACACAGGCCCTGGAAAGCGTATTCCTACTCGCTGGGGGGTGTTGTCGTGGACCTCGACGCCCGTCCGGGCACGGCCAGCCTCACCCAGCGCCTGCGCTCGATGCTGAGCTGGTCCAACGGCGGGGACGCGGTCGGCACCCTGGTCCGCACCCACCGCGCCATCCACTCCGGGGCCGACGCCAGCATCCTGCGCCACGCGTACCGGATCGCCGAGAGCAAGCACCGCGGGCAGCTGCGCAAGAGCGGGGAACCGTACATCACCCACCCGCTCGCGGTCGCGCAGATCCTCGCCGAGCTCGGCATGGACACCACCACCCTGGTCGCCGCGCTCCTGCACGACACGGTGGAGGACACCAGCTACACGCTGCAGGAACTGCGCCGCGACTTCGGCCCCGAGGTGGCGCACCTGGTGGACGGGGTGACCAAGTTCGACAAGATGTTCTACGGCCAGGACGCCGAGGCGGAGACGATCCGCAAGATGATCGTCGCCGCCGGCCGGGACGTGCGGGTGCTGGTCATCAAGCTCGCCGACCGGCTGCACAACATGCGCACGCTGGACGCGCGCTCGCACGCCTCCCGGCAGCGGATCGCCCGGGCCACCCAGGACGTGCTGGTGCCCCTGTGCGACCGGCTCGGCATCCAGTTCCTCAAGCGGGACCTGGAGGACGCGGTCCTGTTCCATTTGGAGCCGGAGGCGTACGCCCGGATCCACGACCACGTGCGGCACCGCCCCCACTGGAAGGAGTACCTGGAGGAGGTGACCGCGCAGGCCAGGGCGGCGCTGCGGCGCGACAAGGTGGACGCGGATGTGCGCCCGCGTCCCCGGCACTACTACTCCATCTGGAAGGACACTGTCGCCGGTGGGCACCAGGTCCCGTTCGACCTGCCGCGGATCGCGGTCGTGGTGGACGGGCCGGAGACCGACTGCTACACCGCGCTCGGCGCGATCCACGGGTTGTGGCGCCCGGTCGCCGGCCGGTTCAAGGACTTCATCGCGTCCCCCAAGAACAACCTCTACCGCTCGCTGCACACCACCGTCATCGGGCCGGGCGAGCAGCCGGTCGAGGTGCTGATCCGCACCGAGGCGATGCACCGGGCCGCCGAGTACGGCATCGCGGTGTACTACCGGTTCCCCAAGGCGACCGCCGCGCAGGCCGCGGCCGACCGGGCCGACGAGCTGGCCTGGCTGCGCCGGGTGCTGGACTGGGAGCAGGAGACCCCGAAGGCCACCGAGTTCCTCGAGTCGCTGCGCGGCGACCTGGCCGAAACGCAGATCCAGGTGATCGCCGACGGCCGCCCGGTGGTGCTGCCCGCCGGGGCCACCCCGGTCGACGTGGCGTACGAGTTGGGCACCGAGAAGGGCGACTGCTGCGTCGGCGCGAAGGTCAACGGGCGGTACACGCCGCTGTCCGCCCCGTTGCAGGAGGGCGACGTCGTGGAGATCTTCACCGCGGACGCCGAGCTCGGCGAGGCCGGCCGCGGACCGCTGCGGGAGTGGCTGGACTTCGTCAAGTCCCCGCACGCCCAGATGCAGATCAGCCGCTGGTTCTCCGACCACAACGAGCCCACCATCACCATCGCCAACAAGGTGCGGCTGGGCCGGGCCGCGATCGGGCTGGCGCTGCGCCGGTACAGCCGCGGCCTGGCCACGGAGGAGCCGTTGCGCCGGCTCGCCACCGACCTGGGCTACCCGGACCTGGAGTCGCTGCTGGTCTCGGTGGCCGACCGCAAGGTCGCGGCGGACATGCTGGTGGACCGGTTGATCGCACAGGTGGATCACCAGCCGGAGCGGTGACGTCGCCGACCAATTAGCCTTGCCGAATGACACCTGTCCGGTCCGCCATCCGCGGGCGCGTCGCCGCCATCGGCTTCCGCGTGTTCTACCGGCTGCCGCACGGCATGCGCATCCGGCTGGTCCGGATGGCCTCCTACAAGTACATCGTGGGGGCCGTGGTCCTGGTCCGGGACGCGGAGGCGGCCGCGCCCGGCCGGCTGCTGCTGCTGCGCCAGCCGTCGAACCGGGGCTGGACGCTGCCGGCCGGCCTGTTGCGCCGACGTGAGCCGCCGGTGCAGGGCGCGGTGCGGGAGCTGGCTGAGGAGACCGGGATCAGGGCGGCGCCGGAGGACCTGCGGCCGGCCGTCCCGAACGCGGTGGTGCACGCCAAAGGGTGGGTGGACGTCGTGTTCGAGCTGTCCGTGCCGGCGTCCACGACCCAGCTGCGCGTGGACGGCGCCGAGGTGTACGAGGCGGTCTGGCACCCGGTCGACGCCCTGCCGCCACTGACCTCGGCGACCAGGCGGCTGCTCGGCATCTATGGGCTGGGCCCCGGTGCCTGACGTCTGCGCGGTGGTCCTCGCCGCCGGGCTGGGGCTGCGGCTGCGCCCGCTGACCGAGCGGGTGCCCAAGGCGCTGTGCCCGGTCGGCAACGTGCCGCTGCTCGACCTGGCCCTGGCCCGGGTCCGGTCGCTGGGCATCGCAGAGGCCTCCGGGGATGATGCGCAGGCGGTGGAGAGAGTCGCGGTCAACGCCTCCTACCTGGCGGACCAGGTGGTCGCCCACGTCGGCACGCGCGCCCACCTGTCCGTCGAGCGGGACCGGCCGCTGGGCACCGCCGGGGCGCTGGGCCAGCTGCGGGACTGGATCGACGGCCGCGGGGTGCTGGCCGTCAACGCCGACGCGTACCTCTCCCCCGACGACGTGACCGGCTTCCTGGACGGCTGGGACGGCACCACGGTCCGCCTGCTCGGCGTGCCGACCACGCCGGACGACGTCAACCGGTTCGGCGCATACCGGTTCGCCGGGATGTCCCTGCTGCCCTGGCACCGGGTCAAGGACCTGCCGGCCGAGCCGTCGACCCTGGTCGCTGCCGTGTGGCGGCCCGCGGAGGCGGCCGGTGAGCTGGAGGTCGTCCGGTACGCCGGGAGGTACCTGGACGCCGGCACGCCCGCCGACTACCTGGCGGCGAACCTGGACGCCGCGGGCGGTGGCAACCTGGTGGCCGCCGGCGCCGTGGTGACCGGCCGGTGCGAGCGTTCGGTGGGCGGCGCCGGCGCCGTGGTCGCCGGCGACCTGACCCGGTCGGTCGTCTGGCCGGGCGGCCGGGTCGCCGCCGGTGAGCACCTGGTCGACGCGGTCCGCGCCGGCGCCGACCTCACCGTTACGATGAGCGGGTGCTGACGGCGATCGTGCTGATTGACTGCGCCACCGACTCGATCCCGGAGGTGGCCGAGATGCTGGCCAACCTGCCCGGCGTGAGCGAGGTCTACTCGGTGGCCGGCGACGTCGACCTGATCGCGATCGTCCGGGTGCGCGAGTTCGACCAGATCGCCGAGGTGATCGCGGGCGGCATCGACAAGGTGCCCGGCGTGCTCGACACCGAGACGCACATCGCGTTCCGCGCCTACTCCCGGCATGACCTGGAGGCCGCGTTCGCCATCGGGTACGCCGACTCGGACTGACCGGCTCACCTGTCGTCGTACTCGGCGACCGGCGGGCCGTCGGCGCAGGGCACCGCGATCTTGGACCGGCCGGCCGGGCCGCGGAAGTCGACCTCGGCCTCGGCGGCCGGCCCCCGCTCCACCTCGTGCGTGGCGAAGCCCGGCGCCGGCCACCAGCTGACCAGGCGGGCGGCCGTGCCGCGGCATTCGGCGACGGCGCTGCCACCCCGGGCCCGGAACACCTTCTGCGGCGCGGACGGGGCCGGTTGTGCGGATTCCCCGCCCCACGGTGACGTGGAGGCCGATGGCGAGGCCGGTGTCGGCGATACGCCCGCAGGCGCGGCAGAGGTCGTGGTGGCGGCCGCCAGGCGCCGCTCGACCTCCTGCTGACTGAGGACGCCGCCGGGCGTACCGGCGATGCTCGCGCCGACCAGCCGCAGCGCCGCGACGCCGATCACGGTCGCGACCACCGCGGCGGCGAGCCAACCGGCGACGGCGAGCAGGGTGCGCGGGGGCATGTGTCGACTATGCCCTGCCGGCCGCTAAGCGCGGCACTGGGCAACGCTAAGCCAGGGTTAACGGGTGCGGACGGCGGATGCCGAAGGCGATACCGTGCCGGGTATGGCTCGCCTGCTGCTCATCGAGGATGACGTGGCGATCCGCTCCCTGCTGGTCGGCGCGCTGCGGGAGCGCGGGCACGCGGTGGCCACCGCCACCACCGGCATGCGCGGGCTGCAGAGCGCCCTGGACGACCGCCCGGACCTGGTCGTGCTCGACCTCGGGCTGCCCGACCTGGACGGTGGGGAGCTGCTGCGGATGCTGCGGGCGGTCAGCGCGGTGCCGCTGATCGTGGCGACCGCGCGGGACGACGAGGCCGAGATCGTCCGGCTGCTCGACGCGGGAGCCGACGACTACCTGGTCAAGCCGTTCACCGCGGCTCAGCTCGACGCCCGGGTGCGCGCGGTGCTGCGCCGCGGTGCGGCCGAGCAGGCCGACCCGACCATCGTCGTGGGCGAGCTGCGGATCGACCCGCGGTCACGGGAGGTCCGGCTGGCCGGAGTGCCGGTCGACCTCACTCCCCGCGAGTTCGACCTGCTGCACCACCTGGCCATCCGGGCCGGCCAGGTGGTGACCAAGCGGGAGCTGCTGTCCCAGGTCTGGCAGATCCCGTACGGCGGCGCGGACAAGACGATCGACGTGCACCTGTCGTGGCTGCGCCGCAAGCTCGGCGAGAGCGCCCAGCAGCCGCGGTACCTGCACACCGTGCGCGGGGTCGGCGTCCGGCTCAGCGCGCCGGAGGACGCGGCATGAGGCGGCGGCTCACGTTGCTGGTGGCCGCCACCTCCTGTCTCACCCTGGTCGCGTTCCTGGTGCCGCTGGCGCTGTTGCTCCGGACCGTCGCGGCGGACCGGGCGACCACGCGAGCGACCGCCGACGTGCAGGCGATCGTGCCGGTCGCCGGCACCGCCGACGTCGAGTCGCTGCGGCTGACCGTGGAGCAGATCAGCGCGGACCGTGCGGTGACCGTGTTCCTGCCGGACGGCCAGGTCCTGGGTACGCCGGCGCCGCGGACCGCCGCGGTCGAGCTGGCCGCCCGCGGCGGGCAGAGCCTGACCGCCGAGGTGGACGGTGGCCGGGAGATCGTCATCGCCGTGCAGGGCCGGCCGGGGGGCACCGCGGTCATCCGCAGCTTCGTGCCACACAGCGAGCTGACCGCCGGGGTGACCCGGGCATGGCTGGTGCTCGCCGCCCTCGCGGTGGCCCTCGTCGTCCTGGGCCTGCTCGTCGCCGACCGGCTGGCCCGGGCCCTGGTGCGGCCGATCACCGGGCTCTCCGCGGTCTCCCGCCGGCTGGCCGCGGCCGAGCTGACCGCCCGCGCCGAACCGGCCGGCCCGCCCGAGCTGCGCGAGGTGGCCGGCGCGCTCAACCACCTGGCCGAGCGCATCCAGGTGCTCCTGGCCGAGGAGCGGGAGCGGGTCGCCGACCTGTCCCACCGGCTGCGCACGCCGCTGACCGCGCTGCGGCTGGCCGCGGAGTCGATCCGCGACCCGGACGACGCGGCCCGGGTCGCGTCCGGTGTGGACGGCGTGGAGCGCGCGGTCAGCGGGCTGATCCAGCAGGCCCGATGGCGCAGCGCCCCGGCCTCGGAGGGCCGCGCCGATGCCGTTGCGGTGGTCCGCGAGCGGGTGGCGTTCTGGTCGGTACTGGCCGAGGACACCGGGCGGACGGTCACCGTCGACCTCGCCGAGGGACCGTTGCCGGTCAGGGTCTCTGCCGAGGAGCTGGCGGCCGCGGTCGACGCTCTGCTGGGCAACGTCTTCGCCCACACACCGGACGGGACCGACTTCGCGGTACGGCTCTCGGCCGCCCCCGGTGGCGCCACTCTGACCATCTCGGACAATGGCCCGGGCATACCACCAGGTCTGGTCCGCCGCGGCGCGAGCGCGACCGGATCGACGGGCCTCGGCCTGGACATCGCGCGGCGGGCCGCCCAGGCCAGCGGTGGCCGGCTCGACCTGGCCAGCGGTGACCGCGGCGGCGCGGTGGTCACCCTCCATTTGGGCCGGTGAGCCGGGTAGGCCGGCGAGCCAGCCGCGATGCATCCTTAACCCGCCTTTAGTTCTCCGGCAGCGCGCCGCTATCCACCCTCCGGCGAGCCTTGGGATGTCCGATTTGGAAGCACTGGAGGTTGGAGAGACATGAAGCGGACAACCCTGATGGCCGCCGCCGGCGGCGCGGTGGTGGTGCTGGCCGCGACCGGCACCGCGCTCGGCGCGGCGGTGGGCGACGCGGCCACGCCGCGCAGCGCCAGGACCACCTCGCTGGTGGCCGATACCTCGACCCCGTCGTCCTCGCCGTCCGGGACGGTGCTCGCACGTGGGCGGATCAGCGCCGAGCAGGCCGGCCGGATCGCGCTCGCCCGGGCGGGCGGCGGCCGGATCACCGAGATCGAGGCCGAGTTCGAGCACGGCCGTCCGGTGTGGAAGGTCGAGCTGGTCAACGGCGGCACAAAGTTCGAGGTGTACGTCGACCGGGACACCGGCGCGGTGGTCAAGGCCGAGCGGGAGGCGGTCGAGGCGCGCCACGGCGGCGACGCCAGGCACGGGACAGGCAAGCACTCCGGCGGCACGGCCGGGACGGGCTCGGACGACCGTTCGGGGCACGGCTCCGGGAGCGGCGCAGCCGACCGCTCCGGTCGCGACCACCCGGAGGATGACGCCACGGCCGACGACCACGGCGGCGACCGGTCCGGCCGCGACGGCCACGACGGCGACGACCGGTCCGGCCGGGACCACCCGGAGGACGACTAGGCTACCTGCCAGTAACCCCGGCCGCTTAAGCTGGCCGTGTGAATGACCTTGAGTACGCGCAGGAGTGGGTCGACCGCGGCACGGACCGCCTCGGGCTGCACGTCTACCCCGATCCCGGCGAAGGCCCGTTCGTCGTGGTCTTTCCGGCGATGGGGGTGCCGGCCCGGTACTACCGGCCGTTCGCGGCCGACCTGCTCCGCGTCGGGCTCGCGGTCGCCGTCACCGACCTGCGCGGCACCGGCAGCAGCACGCCCCGGCCGAGCCGCTCCTCCCGGTACGGCTACGCCGAGCTCGTCGCCGATGTCGGCGCCGTTCTCGACACGCTCAAACCCCACACCGATGGCCGCCCGGTCCTGTTGCTCGGGCACTCGCTGGGCGGCCAGGCCTGCGCCATCCACCTCGCGCTGTCCGGTCCGGACTCCGGCGTGGCCGGCCTGGTGCTGGTCGCGGTGGGGCTGCCGTACTGGCGGGACTACCCCGCGGGCGCCCGCACGGTGCTGCCGATGACGCAGGGCATCAACGCCGTCTCGGCCGTGCTCGGCGTGTGGCCCGGCTGGCGCTTCGGCGGCCGGCAGGCGCGCGGCGTCATCCGTGACTGGGCCTACACCGCCCGCACCGGCCGGTACCCGGCCCTCGACGGGGTCGATGTCGAGGCGGCACTGGCAACCGTACGCACACCGGTGCTGGCGGTGACCGTCGAGCACGACCAGTACACGCCCGCGTCCACTATGGACCGGCTCTGCGCGAAGCTGCGCGCGGCGCCCATCGAGCGCGAGGACTACACCGCGGCGCAGGCCGGCGGCCCGCTCGACCACTTCCGCTGGGTACGCGCGGCGGGGCCGCTCGCCAGCCGCATCGCCACCTTCGCCGCGGCCTGCCGGCCCTCCCGTTGATCATACGGCCCGCCGGCCCCCGTTGATCATGAGGTGACTGGCGGCAACCCGAGATGGCGCGCCGCCAGCCTCATGATCAACGGGAGCGGGCGTCAGCGGCGAGCCTCGACCTCCCGGCGCTCGGACTCGGCCGGCAGCTGCGGCGCCGGGGAGACCGGGGCCTGCGGCGGCTTCTCGATCGGGAAGAAGAAGCCCTTGATCGCCGGCCCGAGCGCGCCCACCCGGTTCATCTTCTTCGGCACTGCCCAGCCGGTGTACTCCAGCTGGCCGTGGCCGTGCTCGTCAACCGGGCCGAGCGGCTGGTGCACCTCGATGAACCGGCCGTCCGGCAGCCGCCGGATCACGCCCGTCTCGATGCCGTGCGCCAGCACCTCCCGGTCATGCTGCTGCAGGCCGAGGCAGATGCGGTGCGCCACGTAGTACGCCAGCGGAGGCACCACGATCAGCCCGATCCGGCCAGCCCAGGTGGTCGCGTTGAGGCTGATGTGGAACTTGTCGGCGATCACGTCGTTGCCGCCGGAGAGGGTCAGCACCACGTAGAAGCTGACCGCCATCGCGCCCAGCCCGGTCCGGGTGGGCACGTCGCGGGGCCGCTGCAGCAGGTGGTGCGAGGCCCTGTCCTTGGTGAACCGGGCCTCCAGGAACGGGTAGAGCATCGGCAGCACGGTGAGGATGCCCGGCAGAACCACCGCCGGCCAGAAGATCGCCGGCACGGTGTGGTCGGCCACCCGGATCTCCCAGTTCGGGAACAACCGGGTCGAGCCCTCCAGGAAGAGCACGTACCAGTCCGGCTGGCTCGCCGAGGAGACCGCCGCCGCCTTGTACGGCCCGAACAGCCAGATCGGGTTGATCTGGAACAGCCCGCCCATGATCGCGACGACCGCGAACACGATCATGAAGAAGCCGGCCATCTTCGTCGCGTACCGCGGGTAGGCGCGCTCGCCCACCACGTTGTCGTTGGTCCGCCCCGGTCCGGGCCACTGGGTGTGCTTCTGCAGCACCATCAGGGCCAGGTGCACGCTGATCAGCGCGACCAGGAGGGCCGGCACGAGCAGCACGTGCACGATGTACAGCCGCGGGATGATCTCCGTGCCGGGGAACTCGCCGCCGAAGATCGCGGTGGTCAGCCAGGAGCCGACCACCGGGATGGACAGCATGATCGCGCTGGCGATGCGCAGGCCGGTGCCGGACAGCCCGTCGTCCGGCAGCGAGTAGCCGCAGAAGCCCTCGAGGAAGCCCACCCAGAACAGCAGCAGGCCGACGATCCAGTTCAGCTCGCGCGGCTTGCGGAACGCGCCGGTGAAGAAGACCCGCAGCATGTGCACGATGATCGCGGCCATGAACAGCAGCGCGGCCCAGTGGTGCATCTGCCGGATGACCAGGCCGCCGCGCACGTCGAACGAGATGTTCAGGCTGGTCTCGTAGGCCCGCGACATCGAGACCCCGCGCAGCGGGGTGTAGGAGCCGTTGTACCGCACCTCCTCCATCGACGGGTCGAAGAAGAAGGTGAGGAAGGTGCCGGTCAGCAGCAGGATGATGAACGCCCACAGCGCCAGCTCGCCGAGCAGGAACGACCAGTGGTCGGGGAAGACCTTGTTCAGGATCTTCCGCAGCGGGCTGGCCGAGTGCAGCCGGTCGTCCAGGGCCCCCAGCGACTCCGCCGGCAGCGCGCGCAGCTCAGGTGTACGACGTTTCATGGCCTCTCCCAGAAGCCCGGGCCGACCGGCACCTTGAAGTCGCTCTTGGCGATGAAGAAGCCTTCGGCGTCGACGTCCAGCGGCAGCGCCGGCAGCCGCCGGGTGGCCGGCCCGAAGATCGGCCGGGCGTTGTCAGTGATCTGGAACTGGGACTGGTGGCACGGGCAGAGCAACCGGTTGGTCTGCTGCTCGTACAGGCTCGCCGGGCAGCCGGCGTGGGTGCAGATCTTCGAGTAGGCGACGTAGTCGCCCCACATCACCCCTTCGTTGATCGGCACGTGGGCCAGGTTGCGGCGCAGCGTCTCCGCGTCCGAGGTGCGCAGATGGATCAGCAGCGTCGGGGAGTCGGCGAACTTGTTGGTCGCACCGTCCGGGATGCCGGGGAAAACGGTGATCTGGCCGCCGACGCTCACGTCGCTGGGCCGGATCGGGGTGCCGTCCTCGTGCACCAGCCGCACCGGCTTGCCGTTGTTGTATGCCGGGTCGAACCCGGTGTGCATCAGTACGTCGCCCAGGCCCTCGGGCTGGCCCGCCATCTTGTGCGGGTTCTTGATCAGGCCCCCGATCAGCGGCACGGTGGCGACCACGCCGATGCCGAGCAGGCTGGTCGCCAGCGCGCCCTTGATCAGCGGCCGGCGCTGGATCGCCGTCTCGTCCGCGATGCTGGCCAGCAGCGCCCCGGTGAGCTTGCGGTCGGCCGGCGGGGACCCGCCGACGTGCCGGTGCTCGACCGCCACCTCCATCGGCAGCAGCTTCTTCGCGTAGGCGATGATGCCGAAACCGATCGGCGCGAGGGACAGGCCCAGGGTGAGGCCGAGCAGCGGGGTGTAGAGCTTGCTCAGGTTCGACCCCGGGTCGTACCGCCACGGCCACCAGATGTAGATCGCGAAGAAGGCGGCCGCGCTGAGGAAGGCGAGCAGGAACAGCAGCGCGATCGAGCGCTCGGCCCGCCGCTCCGCCCGGGTGCCGGGCGCCGGGAACCGCGGCTCGTACTGGACAATGTCCACCCCGTCCCGGCGGGCACCCTCCTTCACCAGGTCGAACCGAGTCAGCCGGGGATCGTCGATGTCGACCTCGGGCCGATCGACCTGCTCGCGCAGCACCGGCCCGGGCGGACGAGTTCCTGTACTCATGACTTCCCTGCAATCCACAGTGCCGTGAACACCAGCGCCACCATCCCGACGAGGAAGATGGCCAACCCTTCGCTGACCGGACCCACCCGGCCGATGTTCCAGCCGCCCGGATCCTTGTCGTGCTTGAGGTTCTCGAGGTACGCGATGATCTCCCGCTTCTGGTCCGGGGTGAGCTGGTTGTCCCCGAAGACCGGCATGTTCTGCGGGCCGGTGAGCATCGCGGCGTAGATCTGCCGCTGGCTGATCCCGGAGATGCTCGGCGCGAACTTGCCCGAGGAGAGCGCGCCGCCGCGGCCCGCGTTGCCATGGCACGAGGCGCAGTTGATGCGGAACAGCTCGCCACCCTGGGCTATCGCGTCCTCCCCGGTGGCCGCCAGGTCGTTGCCCTCCGGCAGCTGCGGGCCGCCGCCCAGTTCCTGGATGTACTGGCCGATCTTGCGCGCCTGCTCGTCGGAGAGCTGTGGCGGCTTCTCCTCGATCTGCGCCTCCTGCCGGGTCGCCGGCATCCGTCCGGTGGTCACCTGGAACTCCACCGCGGCGGAGCCGACCCCGATCAGGCTCGGCCCGCGGTTGGTGACCCCCTGCGCGTTCGGGCCGTGGCAGCTGGCGCAGTTCACCGCGTACAACGCCTGGCCGTCCTGCGCGTCCTGGGACAGCGGCTGCGCCGAGGAGACGCCGGGCGCGAACACGGTGTAGACGCCGCCGGCCAGGGCGAGCGCGGCGACCAGCCGGAACGCCCTGCCGAGGCGGCGGCGACCCCGGCTGCGCGGCTGACCGCCGCGCCATGGCCGCAGTGACCGCCAGCCGGTGCGGCGGGCGTGGTGCTCAGATGTCATCAGGTCAACCTCATGAAGTACGACGGGGTACCGGCCGCAAATGTGACTCAGCGCAGGAGGTAGATCATGGCGAACAGCCCGATCCAGACCACGTCGACGAAGTGCCAGTAGTACGAGACCACGATCGCCGAGGTGGCCTGGGCCGGCGTGAACCGGCCCATGGTGGTGCGGGCCATGTAGATGATGAAGGCGATCAGGCCGCCGGTCACGTGCAACCCGTGGAAGCCGGTGGTCAGATAGAACATCGACCCGTACCCGTCGGCGTTGATCTTGATGCCTTCGTGCACCAGGTGCCGGTACTCGTTGCCCTGGCCGAGCACGAAGACCAGACCCATCACGAAGGTGATCGCAAACCACCGGCGCAGCGCGTGCACGTCGCCCTTCTCGGCGGCGAACACACCCATCTGGCAGGTGACCGAGGAGAGCACAAGGATCACCGTGAACGGCGTCGCGTACGCGATGTTCAGGTGCGGCGTGTGCTTCTCCCAGAGGCTGTAGTCCGCCGCCCGGATGGAGAAGTACATCGCGAACAGCGCCGCGAAGAACATCAGCTCGCTGGAGAGCCACACGATGGTCCCCACGCTGACCATGTTGGGCCTGGTCAGCGAGTGGATCCCCGACTTGGAAATGGCTGGGGCCGCAGTCACGCGGTCATTATTGCCCGAGCCGAGATTGGCCCTGCGCCCGGGGGACCCACTACGGCGTGTCGTAACCTCGGAGGGTGCCCCCGCTGAGCGTGCCGCGCCTGGTCACCGAGGTCCAGCTGGACTCGTGGCTCACGCTCGCCCTGGTCGTGGCCGCCGGCCTGTACCTGTACGGGGCGCACCGGCTCCGGGCCCGCGGCGACCGGTGGCCGGCGGCCCGGACCGCGCTGTTCCTCGGCCCCGGCCTCGGCTCCATCGCCCTGGTGACCCTGTCCGGCCTGGGCGCCTACGACACCACCCTGCTGTCGGTGCACATGGTCCAGCACATGGTGCTGTCCATGGTCGCGCCGATCTTCCTGGCCCTGGGCGCCCCGATCACCCTGGCCCTGCGCACCCTCACCGGGCGTCCGCGCCGGGCGCTGCTGGCCATCGTGCACAGCCGGCTGGCCAAGGTCGTGACGTTTCCCCTCTACGCGTACGCCGTCTTCGTGGTCAACCCGTTCGTGCTCTACTTCACCGACCTGTACCGGCTGACCCTCGAGCACGAGGTGCTGCACGAGCTGGTCCACGCGCACTTCATCCTGACCGGCTGCCTGTTCTTCTGGCCGTTGGTCGGCCTGGATCCGCTGCCCGGCCGCTGGCCGTACCCGGCCCGGGCGCTGCTGATGGTGCTGTCGGTGCCGTTCCACACCGTGCTGGGCCTGACCATCATGCAGAGCCATACCCTGCTCGGCGGGGACTGGTACCCGTCGCTGCACCTGGCCTGGGCCGATCCGGCCACCGACCAGCGGGTGGCCGGCGGGGTGCTGTGGGCCGGAGGCGAGCTGGTCAGCGTGACCATGCTCGGGGTGCTCGTGGTGCAGTGGATGCGCGCCGCCGAGCGGGAGGCAAGGCGGGTGGACCGCGAGCTGGACCGCCAGGAGGCCCTGCGGCAGCGCGAGGCCCTCGGCGGGTAGCATCACGCACCATGGCGACCGCGACTGTCCTCCTCTACAGCGACGATCCGCAGGTCCGGCACCGGATGCGGCTGGCCGCCGGCACCCGCCCCGCGCCCGACCTTCAGATCGAGTTCGTCGAGGCCGGCACCTACGACGAGTGCGTGCGCATCCTCGACGAGTACGAGGTGGATCTGGTCGTGCTCGACGGCGAGGCGGCGCCGGCCGGCGGGATCGGCATCGCCCGCCAGCTCAAGGACGAGATTCCCGATGCTCCCCCGACCTGCGTGGTGCTCGCCCGTGCGGCGGACCGGTGGTTGGCCGCGTACGCCCGGGTGGACGCCACGCTGACGCACCCGCTCGACCCGATGACCACCGGGCAGACCATCGCCGGCCTGCTCCGCAAGCGCATCGGGCTGGCTGCCTGACTCCTGCCGACCCCGTCCCGGAGGCGATCCCATGGGGGATGCTCCACGCACCTGGCCCAACCTGCTGGCCGCTCTGCTGCGCGGCGAGGAGCTGTCCACGGCGGACACCGCGTGGGCGATGGGCGAGATCATGTCGGGCGAGGCGACGCCCGCCCAGATCGCCGGCTTCGCCACCGCGCTGCGCGCCAAGGGCGAGACGCCCGGCGAGGTCGCCGGCCTGGTCGAGGCGATGCTCGCGCACGCCACCAGGGTGCCGCTGACCGAGGCGGAGCGGGCCGCCGCGGTGGACGTGGTCGGTACCGGCGGCGACCGGGCGCACACGGTCAACATCTCCACCATGGCCGCGGTCGTCGTCGCCGCGGCCGGCGTGCCGGTGGTCAAGCACGGCAACCGGGCCGCCTCCTCCGCCTGCGGGGCGGCGGACCTGCTGGAGCACCTGGGCGTCCCGCTGAACCTCGGCCCGGAAGGCGTGGCCCGGTGCGTCACCGAGGCCGGCATCGGCTTCTGCTTCGCCGCCCGGTTCCACCCGGGCATGCGGCACGCCGGGTCCACCCGACGGGAGCTGGGCGTGGCCACCTTCTTCAACTTCCTCGGCCCGCTGACCAACCCGGCCCAGCCCCGCAGCGCGCTGGTCGGCTGCTTCGACTCGCGGATGGCCCCGGTGATGGCCGAGGTGTTCGCCCGGCGCGGCGACTCGGTGCTGCTGGTCCGCGGTGAGGATGGGCTGGACGAGCTGAGCACGGCCGCGCCCACCCGGGTCTGGGTGGTCCACCAGGGTTCGGTGACCGAGACCGTGCTGGACGCGGCCGACCTGGGCCTGGACCGGGCCAAGCCGGACGACCTGCGCGGCGGCGACGCGGCTTTCAACGGGGAGGTGGCCCGCCGGGTGTTCGCCGGGGAGCGGGGTCCGGTCCGCGACGCGGTGCTGGCCAACGCGGCCGCCGCGCTCGCCGCCCGCAACGGTCCCGGCGGCGACCTGGTCGCCACGCTGCGCGCCGGGCTGGACCAGGCGGCCGCGGCGGTCGACTCCGGTGCGGCGGCGCGGCTGCTGGAGCGGTGGGTCGCGGTCGCCACCGACGCGCACGCCGCGTCGTGATGTGAGGTCTGGATTCGCGACAGCCCGTCCATCGGGCGTCCGGGCGCCGCGCGGGGGCCGCGCGCCGCGCTGACCCGCCGGGCGCTGACACGCCGAGCCGGGTCCACCACCCTGTCGTGCCCGCGTGGCACGGTGAATGACATGGGTGTAACTCGGGAGATCTACTGCGCGACCTGCGCCACCGTGGCGCCGTTCGAGCCGTGCTCCGGCGACGGCGACGACAGTCCGGAGTGGGCCTGCACCCGCTGTGGCGAGGCGATCGTGCTCGCCCCGCTCACCCTGGTGGGGACGCCCAGCCGGCGGGCGCGCCAGGTGCCGCCCGGGCGGCCGGACGCGGCGGCCGCCTAGC
>JADGHA010000534.1 GCA_019689695.1 Micromonosporaceae bacterium
TGGGGGCACCACGTGGGGGTGGGCTGGCCGTTGGGCGCCGGCGGACCGCGAAGCCTGTCACCCGGGACGTGACGGCCGACGTCGTTCCCGAACTCGACCTGCTGCCGGCGACGTTCGACCATCACGGTGTCGCGCAGTTGGAGACCAGCCGGGGCTGCACCAGCTACTGCTCGTTCTGCCCCCGCGACCACAAGGGCAGCTGGGCGGGCGCCGGCGCGGGCCGGTTGCCGTGGCTGCTGGGCGAGCTGGCAGCGGTCTTCGACCGCCATCCGCAGGTGTCGCGGACCTTGTACCTGGTCGACGAGGAGTTCCTCGGCCGCGGACCCGACGCCACGGGTAGGGCGTTGGAGCTGGCCAGTCTGCTGCACGGGGCAGGGTTCGGCTGGGAGTCCAGCTGCCGCGTCGACCAGGTCGTCGACCCCGACCGCGGCCTCGACTGGCACGTCGAACGCGCCGAGATGTGGCGAACACTGGTCGCCCGGGGCCTGCGGCGAATGCTGTTCGGCGTCGAATCCGGCGTCGACAGCATCCTCGGCCGGTTCGCGAAGGACACCACGGGCGAACAGAACCTGCTGGCGGTGCGGACCCTGTCCGCGCTCGGCGTGCCGACCCGGTTCACCTACATCACCTTCGACCCGCTGATGACTCTCGACGAGCTGAAGGCCACCCATGCGTTCCAGGGCCGCACCGACCTGCTCCTGACCCCGCACCCCGAGCTTTCGGGCGCCGAGGTCGTGCGCGGGGTCCGGGACGCCCAGTTCGTCGCGGCGACGGGCACGGGCCAGCCGTTCTACAGGGGCATCTCCTACCTGCTGGTCAGCATGGAATGCCTCATCGGAGCGGCCTACACCCGCCAGGTCCAGCATTCCGGTCTCGCTGGGGCGGTGACTCCGAGCATGGGCCGGGTGGAGGCCCGCTACGCCGACTGGCGGATCGGGATCGCCGCCAGCTGGGCGCAGCGCTGGGTCGACCGGAACTTCGCCCTCGACTACACCTTCAAATCGCTGGAGAAGGTCCTCGACGGCGACCCGCGCCGCCAGGTACGCGAGGCCCGCGGCGTGCTCAAGGACGCCAGCTACCAGCTACTCGGCGACTTGATCGCCGAGGTCGACGCCCACCCGCCGCACCATGATCCGACAGCTGAGGCGGTCGTGGGTGTGCGGATCTGGCAGCGGGTCGAGAAGCGTCTCGCGCTGCTGCGGGGCGTCCTCGCCGCCGCTGTGAACGACCTGCTGCCCGTGCTCGGCCGCGAGCACGCAGCCCTGCTCGCCGCCGAGCACCAGCGGTGGTCCGCGGTCACCGGCTGGACGTTGATCAACGCGGCGGACTCCTGTGCCAGCTGACCCGCGGACTCGTAGCCGGTCAGCTGCCGGTCTTCTCCGGGATCGGCACCCAGTTGAACTCCGGGCAGAACCGGGCGTAGGTCACCAGCTTCCACGCCGCGTAGTCCTCCAGCCGGCCGGTCTGGCGCAGCAGGTGCTTGACCCAGGTGTGGCACACCCGCTCGTCGTGGCTCATCGCCTCGTCGATCTGGTCGAGCATCCGGCAGGCGACCGCGAAGTCGTCCACCGTCAGCGCGCTCAGGTCAATCTCGACGTCATCCACAGTGAAGGCGAACACCAGCCGGGTCGTGGAGAAGCTGGTATAGCGCTCGCCAAGGAAGCGGGCGCTCCCGTCGAGAGCGGCCATCAGCTCCGCACGGCGTTCCACCGGGTAGCCGATGCCCAGGTCCAGATCCGAGGTCTCCAGGTTCAACCGGGTGCCGAACGAACCGACGTCCCGCGGCCGATGTCCGGTCCAGCGCTCGATGAGTTCCGACGCCCGCGCACGCACCGCGTGCAGCCGCTCGTCGTGGGCGCGCATCGCCGTGTAGAACGCCTCGGCACGGCCGTATTCGGCGTCGGGGAAGTCGCTACGGTCGGCCCACCCCTTCGCCCTGATCGCGTCCAGGTCCAGCAGGGTGGTGGGGTCCGGAGTCGTCATGCCGGTGACCCTAACGTCACAGCGAGCAGCGCCCGCGCACAGGCCGATCCCAGAGACAGTTCGCGGACAACGAGGGGAATGCGATGACGGGCACGAGTCTTCTGAGCGCCCGGACGCTCGCCGGCGGGCTGGCGGTCCACCCGATCGGCGTCGGCTGCTGGGCCATCGGCGGCCCCGACCACAACCTCGGCCTGCCCATGGGCTGGTCCACCGCCGACGACCGCGCCTCCCGCGCCGGGCTCGAACTCGCCTACACCCTGGGCGCGAATCTGTTCGACACCGCCGATGTCTACGGGCACGGCCACTCCGAACGCCTCCTCGGCCAGCTCGTCGCCCAGGTCGACCGGGACAGTCTTGTGCTGTCGTCCAAGGTCGGCTACTTCGCCGGGACCGCCGCCCACGCCTACCTGCCCACCGCGATGCGCCGCCAGCTGGAGACCAGCCTGGAGAACCTGCGTACCGACCGGCTCGACATCTACTTCTTTCACACCAGCGAGTTCGGCCCCGACGACCGCTACCTCGACGACGCCATCGTCCAGATGCGCGACTTCCAACGCCAGGGCCTGGTGCGCTGCGTCGGCATGCGCGGCCCGCACCGCTACGCCCCCCACCGGCTCACCCAGCCGCGAAACAACCGGCCGGACAAGCACGCTCGGTTCCGGACTCTGTTCGACCGCATCCGCCCCGACTACCTCGCCGTCCGCCACAACCCGCTGACC
>JADGHA010000535.1 GCA_019689695.1 Micromonosporaceae bacterium
GCCGGATCAGCTGGACAGGACCGGGTCGTAGTCGGCCAGTTCCTCGAACTCCACGACCGCGTCGATGTCGGTGCCCATCGCGATGTTGGTCACCCGCTCCAGGATGACCTCGACGACGACGGGCACCCGGTACTGGGCCATCAGCTTCTTGGCGGTCTCGAACGCGTCGGCCAGCTCCGCGGGATCGCGTACGCGCAGCGCCTTGCAGCCCAGGCCCTCGGCTACCGCCACATGGTCCACACCGTACGCTCCGAGCTCGGGAGCGTTGACGTTGGGGAAGGACAGCTGTACCTGGTAGTCCATGTCGAACGCGCGCTGCGCCTGACGGATGAGGCCCAGGTAGGAGTTGTTCACCACGATGTGCAGGTACGGCAGGTTGAACTGCGCCCCGACGGCCAGCTCCTCGATCAGGAACTGGAAGTCGTAGTCGCCGGACAGCGCCACCACCGTGGCCTCGGGCCGGGCTGCCGCGACCCCCAGCGCGGCCGGCATGGTCCAGCCCAGCGGCCCGGCCTGGCCACTGTTGATCCAGTGGCGGGGTCGGTAGACGCGCAGGAACTGGGCACCGGCGATCTGGGACAGGCCGATCGTGGAGACATACACCACGTCCCGGCCGAAGGCCGCGTTCATCTCCCGGTACACCCGCTGCGGCTTGATCGGTATGTCGGTGAAGTCGCTGCGTCGATGCATGGTCCGCTTTCGGGCGGCGCACTCGGCGACCCAGCCGCTCCAGTCCGGTAACCGGCCCGCGGCGCGCCGGTCCCGCGCCGCCGCGTACAGCTGGTCGATGGCGGCGCCGGCGTCCGAGACCACCCCGTAGTCGGGCGCGAAGACCCGGCCGATCTGGGTCGGTTCGATGTCGATGTGGATGAACCGGCGGCCCCGGGTGTAGGTCGCCAGGCCGCCGGTGTGCCGGTTGGCCCACCGGTTGCCGATGCCGAGCACCACGTCCGAGGCGAGGAACGACGCGTTGCCGTACCGGTGTGCGGTCTGCACGCCGACCATGCCGGCCATCAGGGGGTGGTCGTCCGGGATCACGCCCCAACCCATCAGGGTGGGCACCACCGGCACGTTGAGCAGCTCCGCCAGGGCCACCAACCGGTCGGACGCGTCGGCGTTGAGCACACCACCGCCGGCCACGATCAGTGGTCGCGCGGCACTGACCAGCAGGTCGAGCACCTTCTCCGCCTGGGCCCGGGTGGCTTTGGGCCGGTGGACGGGCAACGGCTGGTAGGTGTCGATGTCGAACTCGATCTCCGCGAGCTGGACGTCGAGCGGCAGGTCGACCAGCACCGGGCCGGGCCGGCCCGAGCGCATCAGGTGGAACGCCTGCTGGAAGGCGCCAGGCACCTGGGCCGGCTCCAGTACGGTGGTGGCGCTCTTGCTGACGGTCCGGGCGATCGAGGCGATGTCAACCGCCTGGAAGTCTTCCTTGTGCAGCTTGGCGACGGGCGCCTGCCCGGTGATGCAGAGGATCGGGATGGAGTCGGCCCACGCCGAGTAGAGACCTGTGATCATGTCGGTGCCGGCCGGCCCGGAGGTGCCCACGCACACCCCGATGTTGCCGGCTCGGGCGCGGGTGAAGCCCTCGGCCATGTGCGCCGCGCCCTCGACGTGCCGGGCCAGGATGTGCCGGATGCCCCCGTGCGCCCGCATGGCAGAGTAGAACGGGTTGATGGCCGCGCCGGGCACGCCGAATGTCTGGGTGGCGCCTTCGCGTTCCAGGATGAGCACTGCCGCGTCGACGGCGCGCATTCGGGTCATCGCGGGTCGTCTCCTTCCGAGTGCCCGGTGCCGGGGTGGCCGGTGCCGGCCTGCCGGGTGGACGCGTGGCCCGACAGCTGCTCGACCAGCAGCAGCAGCGCGGAGTGGTCCAGGTCGCCGTGGCCCTGTGCCCGCACCGCGGCCATGAGCTGTGCCACGTGGGCGCCGAGCGGGATGACCACGCCCGCCTCCCGTGCGGCGGCCGTGGCGATGCCCAGATCCTTGTGGTGCAGGTCCACCCGGAAGCCCGGTTGGAACTGCCGGGCGATCATCCCGGCCGCCTTCTGGTCGAGGATCCGGTTGCCCGCCATGCCACCGGCGAGGACGCGCACCGCGGCCGCGGTGTCCACGCCGTGCGCCTCCAGGAAGACCAGTGCCTCGGCGACCAGCTCGATGGTGCCGGCGACGATGAGCTGGTTGGCGGCCTTCACCGTCTGCCCGGCGCCCGCCGGGCCGACATGCACCACAGTGGACCCGATCGCGTCCAGGACCGGACGGGCCGCCGCCACATCGGCCTCGCTGCCACCCACCATGATGGACAGCGTGCCCTGCACCGCACCGGCCTGGCCGCCGGAGACCGGGGCGTCCACCGCGCGCAGCCCGCGCCGCGCGGCGTCCTCGGCCAACCGCGCCGCCACCCGCGGGTCGATGGTGCTGGAGTCGATCCACAGGGTGCCCGGCCGGGCGTGCGCGAACACCCCGCCCTCACCGGCGACGACCTGCTCCACGTCGGGCGAGTCAGGCAGCACGGTCAGCACCACGTCGGCCGGGGCGACCGCCTCGGCGATGCTGGCGGCGCCCTGACCGCCCTGGCCGACCAGCGCGTCGACCTTGGCCCGGCTGCGGTTGTACCCGATCACGGTGAAGCCGGCGCGCACCAGGTTGGCGGCGATCGGGCCGCCCATGATGCCCAGGCCGATGACGGCGACAGTGGTCA
>JADGHA010000536.1 GCA_019689695.1 Micromonosporaceae bacterium
CCGCCCCGTGGTCTGTGGTCACGCCGTGACGGTGGCGTCGAGCACCGGCTCGTCGGTGATCATCGTCGGCACCTCGTACCGCTCGACCGAGTTGGCCTCGGGCGGCAGCAGCCGCGGCGCACCGCACTCGATCGGGTACACCTCAACCTCGTCGTTTGCGGCCCACGCCTGCGACTCGGGGATGCTGCGGCGGATCACGATGTACCCGGTGGTGCCCCGCGCGAGGGTGGTCTTGACGGTGTCCGTGCCGGACTGCTTCTTCAGCCGCAGCATCGTGCCGCTGAACGACGCCCGGCCGGCCTTGCGGGTGTCGAACGTGCTCGCCAGCGAGGTGTTGTCCACCTCAGCAGTGGTGGCCTCGAACCCGATCAGCCCGTCGGCGGTCATGACGTGCTGCAGCTCGGTGCCGGCCTCCAGCTCGGTCACAGTCGGGGCGGTGATGTCCGCGATGGTCGGCACGAACGCGACCTTGGTGCGGCCATCGGCGATGATGTCAGGCATTGCTCAGCTCCTCGGTGGTGTCGCGCCGACGCGCGGCGGTTGGTTTGGGTTCGTCGGCACGCCGCCAGCCCTTGGCGAGCCACGCATCGACGGCGCGCTCCGGGCACGCCCAGGTCGCGCCGGTCTTGGGATGACGCAGCAGCACACGCGCGGTCATCAGGTGTCCTCTCGGGGATCAGGGAGTTACGCCGGCACGCTTTCGAGCCGGTACACGTCCACCAGGTCGACCACGACCTGCCCGGTGGACTCGTCCCGGTCGGCCGGCTGGCCTTCTTCGCGGCGGATCGGCCAGCACACTCGGCCGGGGATGGTCGGGGTCACGTCCAGTAGCGCGGCCCGTACTCGCTGCGCCACCGCCCGCGCCGCGATCTGGTTGGCACCGACACAGTGGCAGTACGCCCACATCACGTGCCGCTCTGACTCGGCGGTGAGCGAGTGCGAGTTGGACTGCTCAGGGTCGCTGTCGGCGATGTACACCAGCACGTACGGCGGCTCGCTGCCGTCGGGGACGTGCCCGTCGTGGACGTTCAGGTCTGGGTCGGCCCGCAGCAGGTCGAGGATTGCGTCCGCGTGCGCCTGGATCATCGGCCCTCCAGCAGACGCGCAGCCAGGTCCTCCATCGCCTTCTCGTAGCGGGGCAACTCCTCGTCGAGCGCGGGACGGATGTGCGGGTGCGGGGCTGAGGTCGGCGAACCGAATTCGAGGATGTTGCCGAGCGCCCCCTGGCGCTTGTTCTTGTCCGGGCCGATTTCGGCGACCGGTCCGCGCAGATCCCAGCCAATGTCGTAGCCGATCGACCTCGGGTACGCGGGGGCGTGCTTGAGACCGCTGATCCGCTTGCGGGCGCCGTTCTTGATGTTGAGCGCGCCCTTCTCGACGACCTTGGCCGCCTCGTCGGGTACCGCGGACACGGCTTTGTCCAGCTTGATCACCCACCGGTCGATGTCGCCGTGGTCGATGCGCAGGGTCACGACGTGCGCTCCTCGACACCCAGCCGCCGCGCCGTGGCGTGGCTCTTGTGCGCCAACTCGCGCACAATGAACACCCGGCCGGCCAGGTCCGGGTCGTGCGCCGAGGAGGTGATAACCACCTCGTCCCCTGCGGCGACCCCGGTCACCGACATTGGCAGGTGCACCTCGAGCCGCAGCATCAGCAAGTGCGCCTCACCGGGCTCGATGGCGCGCGCCTGGACCTGCTGCTGCTGGACCCGGCACTTGCCCTCGTAGACGGTGATGTAGACCGGGGTGACGCGGCCGGTGTCCGGGTCGGTCACCGTGCCGGTCTGGCGGCGGACCACGCACTGGTCGACCATGAGCCGCTCGGCGGCGGCGCGGCCATGGGCCAGGGCTGTCGCGGCGGACATGACACCTCCCTACGGCCGGGGGACGATGCCGGTATCCGGCCGGGTGACCGTGCCGGCGTCCGGGCGGGTGACCGTGCCGGCGTCCGGGCGGCGTACCACGGCGCGTCCCTCCCGCAGCAGCCCAGTTAGCGCGGGCAGCGCCCCGGCGAGCACACCGGACGTGGCTACGTCGGCGACAAGCCGGCTGGTGAACGCCGGCAGAGACACCGCGAGGTCCCCGCGGACGGTCTCGTCGGTGACGGCGCCCGCCAGGTGCGCCGACAGGCCTGGCAGCGGCCCGGATAGGGCCCCGGCTGCGGTGAGCCCACCGGCCAGGGATGTGGACAGGGCCGGCAGCGTGCCGGCCAGACTGGCCGCGGCGGTGGCTGACCCGGTGAACTGTGCGGTGAGTCGCGGCAGTGTGGCGTCGAGCTCGCCGGTCACCTCAGCTGCCGCCAGCTCGTAGGCGAGGTCGATGCCGTGCAGCCCGCTCCAGGTGTTCGCGGCGGGGTAGCCGACGTGGCCGCTCTCGAAACGGCCCTGGGTGAGGGTGACGTGCCCGTCCGGGCTCGTCTTGGGCAGCCCGTCGAGGTTGTACCCGTGCTCGGCGTCAATCTCAACCGACGCCGTGTACGTCGCCCCGGCGCTCACGGCGTAAGGGGTGGTGTACCCGACCAGGTTCCAGCCGGGCGACAGGTTGCTGTTTGTGCCGGTGGCGAGCTGGGCCGCACCGTCCCCGGTCCACAGGTACGCGGTGACCGACGAGGGCCCGTTGGCGGTCTGCCACCACCACACCCCCACCAGCGTCACCGCCGTGTCGGCGGTGAAGTCCACACCGAAGGTGAACGGCCCGGCG
>JADGHA010000537.1 GCA_019689695.1 Micromonosporaceae bacterium
CGCTGGTCGCCTCAGCGGTGGGCCGCCCGGGCGGCGTCGACCGGTCCGACGAGGACCGGGTGGTGGCACTGGCGACGCTGACCGCGGAGGGTGCGCTGGTCGAGGCGGGCGTGCTGGTCGAGGACGGCTGGCAGCGGCGCGGGATCGGCACCGCGCTGGCGCGCCGGCTGGTCACCCTGGCCGCAGACTCCGGCTACGCCGCGCTGGTCGGGCACACCCTCGCGGACAACGACGCCATGCTGCGCACCCTGGGCCGGCTCGGCCGGGCGTACACGGTGGACTGTGACGGCCCGGTCGCCACCGTCACCCTGCCGCTGCGGCAGCAGCCGGACCGGGCGCGCGCCACGGAAGGGACGCGCCCCCGGCACCGGTGACCGGCTCGTCCACTGGGCGGCCGAGGTCGCCGGCGGTGGGGGAGCCGGGGCGCGACGCCGGACGCCAGCGCCCGAGAGCGAAGCCACCCCGCGAGGACCGGTGCGGCGACGGGCCCGCGGCGGGGCGGGGCAGGGTTGGTGGTCGGCTGACCTCTCCCGCAGGAGACATCGATCCGCTATGTTGGAAGCGCTCCCATCGACGTCGGTCACCCTTCCCCCGCACGGAGTACGACATGCGTAACCGCCGACTCCTCGCCGCCGCGGCGAGCGCACTGGTCCTGGCCGGTACCGCGGTCGGGCTGCGGTACAGCGAGGCCGCCGCCGCGCCCGCGTTCAACTACGCCGAGGCCCTGCAGAAGTCCATCTGGTTCTACGAGGCCCAGCAATCCGGTCACCTGCCGTCCTGGAACCGCGTCAGCTGGCGCGGCGACTCCGGGCTGAACGACGGCGCCAGCGCCGGCATCGACCTCACCGGCGGCTGGTACGACGCCGGTGACCACGTCAAGTTCGGCTTCCCGATGGCGTTCTCGACCACCATGCTGGCGTGGGGCGCGGTGGAGTACCGCTCCGCGTACGCCGCCTCCGGCCAGCTCACCCCGCTGCTGAACAACCTGCGCTGGGTCAACGACTACTTCATCAAGGCCCACCCGTCACCGAATGTCCTGTACGGACAGGTGGGCAACGGCGGCACCGACCACGCCTGGTGGGGACCGGCCGAGGTGATGCCGATGGCCCGACCGGCGTACAAGATTGACGCCAGCTGCGGTGGATCCGACCTGGCGGGGGAGACGGCGGCCGCGATGGCGGCGTCGTCCATCGTCTTCCGGCCGACCGACCCGACGTACGCGAACACCTTGCTCACCCACGCCCGGCAGCTGTACACCTTCGCCGACACCGTGCGCCGCAAGTACAGCGAGTGCATTACCGACGCGGCGTCGTACTACAACTCCTGGAGCGGTTACAACGACGAGCTGGTCTGGGGCGCGATCTGGCTCTACCGGGCGACCAACGAGACGAGCTACCTGGACAAGGCGGAGACCTACTACGCCAACCTGAGCACCGAGCAGCAGACCAACATCAAGTCCTACAAGTGGACGATCGCCTGGGACGACAAGTCGTACGGCTGCTACGTGCTGCTGGCCATGCTCACCGGCAAGCAGCAGTACATCGACGACGCCAACCGCTGGCTGGACTACTTCACCGTCGGCGTGAACGGGCAGAAGATCAACACCTCGCCCGGCGGCGAGGTCGTGGTGGACGTGTGGGGCTCGCTGCGGTATGCGGCCAACACCGCCTGGGTGGCGCTGCTCTACTCGGACTGGCTCACCGACGCCACCCGCAAGGCGCGCTACCACGACTTCGGGGTACGCCAGATCAACTACATCCTCGGCGACAACCCGCGCCACTCCAGCTACATGATCGGGTTCGGCAACAACCCGCCGCGCAACCCGCACCACCGCACCGCGCACGGCTCCTGGTCGAACAACATCAACGAGCCGGAGCAGTCGCGGCACATCCTCTACGGGGCGCTGGTCGGCGGGCCGACGTCGGCGAACGACCAGTACACCGACAGCCGGCAGGACTACCAGATGAACGAGGTGGCCACCGACTACAACGCCGGCCTCACCTCGGCTCTGGTGCGGATGTACGCGGAGTACGGCGGCACGCCGCTGGCCAACTTCCCGCCCGTCGAGACGCCGGACGGCCCGGAGATGTACGTCGAGTCGAGCCTGAACGCGAGCGGCAGCAACTTCTCCGAGGCGAAGGTGCTGATCTACAACAAGTCGGCCTGGCCGGCGCGGGCGCTGACCAACGGCTCGTTCCGGTACTACTTCACATTGGACGGTGGGACCACACCGAGCCAGATCACCCTCTCCACCGCGTACAACCAGTGCTCGCCACCGACCGGGCCGACCCAGTACTCGGGGAACGTGTACTACGTCACGGTGAGCTGTGCCGGGCAGACCATCGCGCCGCAGGGGCAGTCGGAGTGGCGGCGTGAGGTGCAGTTCCGCATCACCAGCTCGGGCGCGTGGGACCCGACCAACGACTGGTCGTACCGCAGCTCCACGACGCAGGCGCAGAACCCGAACATCACGCTCTTCGACGGCTCCACCCAGGTCTGGGGCAACGCGCCGACCGGCGGCCCGACCGGCTCGCCGAGCCCGTCATCCTCGCCGTCGACGAGCCCATCGCCCTCAACGAGCCCTTCGCCGTCGACGAGTCCTTCGCCGTCGACGAGCCCGAGCCCGTCGGCCAGCCCGAGCCCGTCCGGCGGCACCGCGCCGTGCCGGGTCAGCTACACCACCAATGACTGGAAC
>JADGHA010000538.1 GCA_019689695.1 Micromonosporaceae bacterium
CCGTGCTCCGCCTCTTGCGGTGACAGATCGGCCAGGTGCGGCGGCCTGCCGTCGGCGACGAACAGGCTCCGCTCGATCGGGCGGGCGGTCACCTGGCCATGCCCCCGCGTCGTACCCGGTTCCGGCCGTGTCCCCGGCGATTCCGACGGGCCGGCCGTCTGGCCGGAGTTCGCCGCCGGCGCAGTGCCGGTGTTCGAGGAAGCCTCGGTGGCCTGACCGCCGCCCACTGGATTGGCCGGGCCGTTCGCGCCGGTGGAGGAGATCCCGGCGAGGGCCTCGGCGCGGCGGACGATGTCCGCGGCGACGGCGGAGGAGCGGCCGACGCGAAGGACGTGGTCGGGTCCGAGCGGCGGAATCTTCGCCGCCACCTCCACCAGCCCGGCCCCCGCCTCGCTCAGCCGGTCGAAGCGCAAGCCGCGCGGGTTGTCCTCCAACACCTCGCCCGCGACCTCCACGGCGGCGGCGCGGCCGTCCGGCGTCGCGTCGGCGAGCCGGGCGAGCGCGTCGAGGGCACCCTCGATCGGAAGGTCCACGCTCCGCTCGGCGATCCTCGCCCCCAGCAGGGCGGCCGCCTCCGCGCGGAGCCGGGGCGTGTCCACGCCCTCGAAGGCACGGGTCGTGAGCCGATCCGTGATGATGTCCAGGTCCTCACCCGAAAGCTCGACCGGCCGTCCGTCCGGACCCGTCAGCCAGGCACCCTGGCCGTCGCGCAGGAAGAGCACATCGGGTGCGATCGCGAACAGCACGTCGGAGACCGCCGTACGAGCCGAGGCGTGCGCCGCCGCGACGCTTCCGGAGGTGCTGCCGCCGGTCGTCTCCGAGGACGCCGCCGGTGCCGAGGCGGCCGGTGACGGTGCGGCGGATGACGTGCTGCCGCCGGAGAGAGAAGCGGACGACGACCCGGACGGCGCGGCCGACGGCGCTCCCCCGGACGCCGCCGGCGTGGGCGTCCCGGCGGATGAGTTCGCGGATCCGGCGGCAGTTTGTCCGGCAGGCGTCGCCTTGCCCGTACCCACCGCGCCGGCCGCGCTGCCCGGAGCGGTGCCAGGGGTTGCGGTGTTCACGGCGCCGGATACCGACGCGGCACCACCCGCGTCGGAACCGGCACCACTCGCCGTGCCCGAGTTCGCCGAGCCACCCGCATGATGGCCCGCGTTACCGGTGGCACTCGCACCCGCCGTACCGGCGGCATTGCCGGAACCCGCCGGATTGGCACCGCTCGCGCCCGCCGCCTGGGTGGGACCGGCGGCGGACTGCTGCCCGGACGCACCCTGCGCCCCGGCCTGACCGGACGCGCTCTGCTGACCGGAGGCCGCAGACTGACCAGGCGCGCTCTGCTGGCCGGCCCCGCTCTGCGCCCCGGGCTGCCCCTGTGCGCCTTGCTGAGCACGCTGGGCTGCGGCGGCCGGCGACTGGCCGGACGCACCCTGCTGACCGGAGGCCGCAGGCTGACCGGACGCGCTCTGCTGGCCGGCCCCGCTCTGCGCCCCGGGCTGCCCCTGTGCGCCTTGCTGAGCACGCTGGGCTGCGGTGGCCGGGGACTGACCGGAGTTCGCGGCGGACGCGTTGACGGTGCCCGCGTTCGTCGCGCTGCCGGAACCCGCCGCGCCGGAATTGGCACCACCCGCGTTGGCGGCACCGGCTCCACCGGGATTGGCACCACCCGCACCGGCGGCGGCGGAGGACGGCCCGGTCCCGGCCGGCTGGCCGGAACCACCGGACGGCGTGCTCGCCGCCTGGGTGGATCCGCTCGGCGTCGCGGCGGTCGTGCGGCCGGGCCCGCTGGAACCGGCGGCCGAGCCACCGGAGGGCTGCTGCCCCGAGACGGCGGTGTTCGTGCTGCCCATGCCCGTGGGCCCGCCGCCGCTCACGGTCTGGCCGCCGCCGGCCTCGCCCGTGTTCGCGGACTCCGGCGCGCCGCCCGAGGACTGCCCGGCGGCGTGGTCCGGGGCCGTACTGGAGAGGGCGCGAATCAAATCGGTGCGGGCGGCGGTGTCGAACGCCCCGGCCAGGGCCGTACGCGGGCTGAGGACCGCCCCCACCACGTCCGGGTTGAACGGGCTGATCGTGTTCGTACGGCCGGCGCCCGACAGCGCGGCTCCGAGCAGCGACTCCCCGTCGGGCAGCTCCCACTGGTGGTACACCAGCCCGTTGGCCAGGACGCTCCCCGCGGGGGAGGCGATCACGTTGGTCATGCCGGTCGTCAACGCCCGGCCGGGGAAGCGCTTGAACGCGTTGCCGAAGCCGGGGGCGTCGGTGTTCAGGTTCCTGATCAGGGGCAGTTTGTTGACCAACTTGCTGATCGGGCGCGCCATCCCAATGCCGACGGCCGTACCGGTCAGCGTGCCCAGGAAGGTGGCACGCGTCGCCTTCCAGTCCCAGCCGTTGCGGGTGCCCATCTCCTGCTGCTTGTGCTGGGCGTAGGCGTCTCCGAACAGCTCCTCGGTGAGTTCCTCGACGAACTCCCTGCTCACGGGGTTGGCGAGGATGCGGCCGAGCAGGCCGAGCCGGGCCGACGACAGCAGGGTTCCCCCGGCGAGCGAGGGTGCCGCGGCGGGCCGACCGGCGACGATGGCGAGCCGTCGGAGGATTTCGTCCGTCTCGGCCCGTGCGCGGGCGGCGATCGGCCCGATGAACCTGGCGGAGCTCCCGGCGGAGTAGAAGGCCGCGACCAGCGCGATGAACACGGCGAT
>JADGHA010000539.1 GCA_019689695.1 Micromonosporaceae bacterium
GCCATCTTGGCGGCGAACGTCTTCATCTCCCCGCTCGGGCACGAGCTTCCCTCGATGCCCCAGTGCATGAAGACGATCACCACGTCGGCTTGTTTCTGGGCTGCCCGCACCGCCGCGGTGGTCCGGGCCGTGTCGAAGGCGACGGCGATGCCGGGACGCGAGTCGGTCGCCCGCCAGGTCGACGACAGGGCGTGCACCTGGGAGAAGGCGAGAATCGCCAGCCGTATGCCGGCGACCGTGACCAGATACGGCCGGTACGCCTCCGCGGCGTTGCGGCCGGCGCCGACCACCGGCATGCCCGCCTTCCGGGCGGATTCGAGGGTGTCGGCGAGCCCGACCTGGCCGTAGTCGAGGGTGTGGTTGTTGGCGACCGAGACCAGGTCCACGCCGGCCGCCTGGATCGCCGCGTAGGCCGTGGGCGGCGCCCGGAAGTGGTATGTCTTCGGCTCGGGTTTGCCCCGCGAGGTGACCGCCGTCTCCAGGTTGACCATGGCGAAGTCGGCGGCGGACAGCACGCGGGCGAACGGGCCGAAGGCGGTCTGCGGATCCCGCAGCAGCCGCAGCGTACGGCCGGTGAAGTGGACGTCTCCGGCGAAGGCGAGCACGGCCTGCGCGGCGACCGGCGACGGCGAGGCCGGTGTGGCTGGGACCGGCGAGGGTGGAGCCGACGGCGCCCCGGAGGTGCCAGGGGAGGCCGGCGGCGCGGGTGAGGAGCAGGCGGCCAGCAGCAGTCCGGTACCGAGGGCACCGGCCAGGCGCGTGGCGGACCAGCTCACCAGCTGAGGGTACGAGAGACCGGCCGGCGGGGCGAGCCGCTGAGGCCCCCTCTCCACGCCGCGTGGCTCAGCCGATCCGGCAGTCCATGCCCTCGCGTCATCCGAGGTCAAGGACTGATCGCATCGACTACTCTTGCGGCGTGACCAGGGCAGATCGGGTCGTCGCACACACCATCCAGGACGTGGCTGCCTTGGCCGGCGTCTCGGTCGGCACGGTCTCCAACGTCCTCAACCGGCCGGAGCTGGTCTCCCAGCAGACCAGGCAGCGGGTCCTGGACGTGATCGAACAGGTCGGCTTCATCCGCAACGGCTCGGCCCGGCAGCTGCGCGCCGGCACCAGCCGGGCGGTCGGCGCGATCGTGCTGGACGTGGCGAACCCGTTCTTCACCGAGGTGGCTCGCGGCATCGAGGACCGGCTGGCCGAGGACGGGTACGTGCTGATCCTGTGCAGCTCGGACGAGTCGCCGGAGAAGGAGGCGCGGCACCTGCGGCTGCTGCTGGAGCAGAGCGTGCTGGGCATGCTGGTGGTCACCGCGGACCGCGACCTGGGCCGGCTGGAGGCGGTGCGCCGGCGCGGGCGGCCGGTGGTGCTGCTCGACCGCACCAGCCCGGACGGCACGATGTGTTCCGCGGCGGTGGACGACGTGCACGGCGGCGAGCTGGCCGTGTCGCACCTGCTGGCCGGCGGGCACCGGCGGATCGGTTTCGTCAACGGGCCACTCGCGATCCAGCAGTGCGCGGACCGGCGGGAGGGAGCCCGCAACGCGGTACGCACGGCGGGGCTGCCCGACGACGTCCTGCTCGAGGTGACCAACCCGACCCTGAATGCGGACGGCGGCGAGGAGGCCCTGGCGGCCCTGCTCGCCGACCCGGATCCGCCGACGGCGATCTTCTGCGTGAATGACGTCACCGCCCTCGGCGTGATGCGCGGGCTGCTCCGGCGGGGACTGTCCGTGCCGGAGGACGTGGCGCTCGTCGGGTACGACGACGTGGAGTTCGCCGGCCTGCTGGCCACCCCGCTGACCTCGGTACGCCAGCCGAAGTACCAGCTCGGCCGGGCCGCCGCGGACCTGCTGTTGACCGAGGCGGCGGCCGGCCCGGAGCATCGCCACGAGCAGCGGTTGTTCCAGCCGGAGCTGGTGGTGCGGGCCTCCAGCGATCGGGCTGGACTACCGTGACGGCGTGCTTTTTCGCAGCTGGGAAGGGCCGGTAGCGCAGGCCTGGCCGGCGGTCGCCACGGTGCCGATCGGCGGTACGCCGCACGTCGTGGTCACCCGCCACGCTCTGGTGCGCCGGGTGCTGACCGATCCGGAGACCTTCCGGCCGGACAACGCCCTGGACGCGGTGACGCCGATCCCGGTCGCCGCCCTGCGCATCCTTGCCCGGCACGGCTTCCGGCTGCCCGCGACGCTGGCGAACAACGGCACGGCGAGCCATCCGGCGGTACGGGCGGTGGTGGCCGACGCGTTGCGTCCGGACCGTGTCGAGGCGCAGCGGCCGTGGCTGACCGGCGTGGTCCGCCGCCGCGTGGTCCGCCTGGCGGACCGGCTGCGCCGCGGCGAGGCGGTTGACCTGTACGCCGAGCTCGCCGCCGATCTGCCCCTGCTGGTGCTGGCCCGGCTGGTCGCTCTGCCCGACCAGGATGCCGCCGTGGTGAAGGAGTTCTCCCGCGCCGCGCTGGAACTGTTCTGGGCGCCGCTGGACGAGGACCGCCAACGTGTACTGGCGGAGGTGGTCGGCCGCTACCACAGGGTGCTGCGGGGCTTCGCCCGGACCGGTCCGGGCCTGGTCGAGCGGCTGCGGGCCGACGGCCACGGCGAGGACGTGGTGGTGGGGGCGCTGTTCTTCCTGCTGGTGGCCGGCCAGGAGACGACGTCGCAGTTTCTCACCCTGCTGCTGCACCGGTTGGC
>JADGHA010000035.1 GCA_019689695.1 Micromonosporaceae bacterium
GTCCACACTCGGGCCTGGTGGAGGTGGACCAGGACGCCCATAACCCGTCCCGCCCCGGCTAAACATATCCATTCGGTCCATCTGCGAAAGAGCGTCCCGAACCCGCGCTTTGGCCCCCCACCTCGCCGCCGGACCGCGTCCGCCGCGCTGGGCCTGCCCGGGCCCGCACGGGTCGGCGACCACCTCCCGCCATGCGGATGCATCGGGGAACGGCGCGGCGGTCGGCGCCACGGACAGCACGGCGAGGCGTCACGGACAACGCGGCGATGATGGTGCTCACCGCCCGGCGAGCGTGCCGGGCCGCCATCCCGGCCGGGCCCTGACCGGGGCTCAGCACGCCGGCTAGTCCGAAGTAGAGGGCCCCGGGGGCCGGCGTACGCCCGCAGGGGTTGTCCGTCTGTAAGGGACAGTGGGGTACCCGTGCCGCGCTCCGGTCGCGGAGCCTGGCCGACCCGGCGCGGCGGCCGGGGCGTCGGCGTAGGGCCGGTCAGGACCTATGCCGGCCGGGTGTTGGGCAGGCGCGGCCCGCGCCGCAGAGGGGCGGCTGACGACTGGTTGTCACCTGCGGTCAAATGACTACACTTGGTTAAGATCTGATAATTTCCGGACCCGCCGTGGCATACCGCAACCTGACCGCAACCTGGGGTAGGTTTACCCGGCTGTCGCCGCTAGTCCGGGAGGAAGGCCCACAGTGGATGGTGAGCTGACCTGCCTCGCCGAGTGCGGCAGGCCAGTCGGTGTGGTGCACGTGCGTGGTGTGCTCAGCCTGGCCACCGCGCCGGCGCTGCGGTCGGCCGTGCACGAGTGTCTGGTGGACGGGCCCAACGCCGTGGTGGTCGACCTCTCCTCGGTCCGCGCCGACCTGGATGCCACGGTCGGGCTGCTGGCCATGCTCGCCCGGGCCGCGGTCGCGTCCGCCGGCCCCAGCCTGGTGCTGTGCGCGCCGCCGTCGCCGCTGGGCGACCGGTTGGGCCAGTCCGCGATCACGCGGCACGTCTCCGTCCACGCCAACCTGGACGACGCGCTTGCCCACGCCCACCGCACCGAACCGGTGCGGCGGATGCAGCGGCGTCTCGCCGCCGACCTGGCCAGCAGCGAGGCCGCCCGCGACCTGGTCGCGCAGGCCTGCCTGCGGTGGGGCATGCTGGACGCCGCGGAGCGGGCCAGCACCATCGTCACCGAGCTGGTCGCCAACGCGGTGCTGCACGCCGGCACCGAGCTCGTGGTCAGCGTCGCCGACCTGCGGCAGTATCTGCACATCGCGGTCCGGGACGGCAGCCCGCGGCCGCCCCGGCTCGGCGGGTGTGCCGACCCGGACCGGCAGGGCGGCGCCGGGTTGCTGGTGATCGACGCGCTCGCCGCCGCATGGGGGTTCGTGCCCGCCCGGGACGGCAAGACGGTGTGGGCGACCGTGCAGCGGGTGCCTTAGGTCGCTAGTTGCAGATGATGCCGAGCGGCTTCGCCGCCCCGGTGATCCGTAGCACCTCCAGTACCATGCCTGTGGCGCCGATGGCGTGCAGTCGGGAGCCGTTCGCGCTGAGGGAGTCAGTGGCGAGCCGGCGCAGCACGCCGCCGGCGTGGGCGTCCAGCAAGGTGACTCCGGACAGGTCCAGCACGACGTACCGCTTGTGCTGGCGTAACGACACACTGAGCAGTTCGCGCAGGCTCGCCACCGAGGCGAAGTCGACACTGCCGGCCACCCTCACGAGTTGAGCCTGCCCGAACTGTCGAGTATGGATGCTGATCGTGCTCATGCTCAGCCGTTTCCGACGAACGGGCTATTACCACACTGCGACTGCACAATTGCACAGTGCCGCCGCCGTGTCGTCCATCGGTAGAACTACCGATTCGCCGTCCATCCGGGATTCGGCACTGTCCAAGTTAGGCTCATTTAAACATCACAGTTGGGTTAAGGAGATCAGCTATTCAGGCCAGCTTGATCGCCGTCGCCGCCGACATTTCCGGTTGATCGCTACGGCCCGAACGTACGAGAAACCGGCCGGCGCGGGCGCGCCCACCCGACGAGCCCGGCCGCCCCCTCGCCGGCCAGCACCGGCCGGCCGTCGCGGACCACCTGAACTGTGCGCGCCGGCCTCGACGCGCCCGGTCAGAATACCCGCGCTGCCCAGCGCACTATGGACAGTCTCCCGTATTCGGTCAGCGACCACATTCGAACACCGGGGCCGAAATCGGTGAAGGGAACAGCCATTGCACGCCCATGGCCATAAACAGGCCACAGTAGATACTGTCACCGCCCGGGCGGTCAGGCACTCACCCCGGCCGTCTCGGATTGGCGGATCACTTCGGGCGAGGCGGTGTCCAGCGGAACGGCGGGCGACGGGACCAGCCCGAGATGCACCGCCTGCCGCTTCAGGATGGTGTCCAGCAGCCAGTCGGCGACGATCCTGGTCCGGTTGGCCGGGATGGCGGCCAGATGGTAGCCGCGGGTCACCGTCTTGGCCGCGAGCCCGGACAGCGGCACGTGCAGCGGGTTGGCGGCCGACTGCTTGCCGCCGAGGTCCACCACGAAGCCGAGGTCCTGGTGCCGGTACGCCCGCCGCCTGCCCTGCCCGTACGAGGCGGCGATGTTGCGCGCGACCGTCTTGCCCTGGCGTACCGCGTGCTGCGCGGTCATCGTGGTGAGCTGACCGGGCCGGGTGAGGTCGGGCACCGCGGCGGCGTCGCCGCAGGCGAAGATCTCCGGATGGCCGGGGACGGTGAGGTACTCGTCCACCACCAGCCGGCCCTTCTCGGTGGGCAGGTTGAGGCCGGCGACGAGCGGATCGGGCCGTACGCCGACGCACCAGATCAGCGACCGGGTCGGCACGAACTGGCCGTCGGTGAGCCGGACGCCCCGCGCGGTCGCCTCGCTGACCGAGCAGCCCATCCGGACGTCGACGCCGCGCTCGCGCAGCACCGCGTCGGCCGTGCGGGACAGCCGCTCGTCCAGCTCCGGCAGCACCCGCGGGGCGATGTCCAGCAGCATCCAGCGCGGCTGCAGCCCGGCCAGCCGGGGGTGCTCGGCCGCGATCGCGTCCGTGAACAGCTTGCCGTGGCCGGCCACCTCGGTGCCGGTGTAGCCGGCGCCGACCACCACGAAGGTCAGCCGCGCGGCGCGCTCGTCCGGGTCGTCGGTGGCGTCCGCCAGCTCGATCTGCTGGATCATGTGGTCGCGCAGGTACAGCGCCTCGGGGATGCCCCGGAACCCGTGCGCGTGGGTGTCCACCCCCGGGATGGGCAGCAGCTTGTTGACGCTGCCCACGCTGATCACCAGCCGGTGGTAGCCGATCTCGCCGCGGCGTCCCTCGGGGTTGACGTAGTGCACCTCCCGCCGCTCCAGGTCGACGCCGTCCACCTCGCCGAGCACCAGCCGCACTCCCTCGCAGCCGGGCCCGGCGTAGCCGCTGGCCAGGTCAGCGGTGAGCGACACGGAGATCCGCCGGGGTTCCAGGATGCCGGTGGCCACCTCGGGCAGCAGCGGCAGGTAGAGGAAGTAGTCGGTCGGGTTGATCAGCACCACCTCGGCCCGGCCCCTGGCGCGTCTGGACAGCTCGCGCGCCGCGTGGTATCCGGCGAAGCCGGCGCCCACGATGACGATCCTCGGTCGAGCCACGACGAACGGGTACCCGACCGTACTCCAGGTAAACGGTGATCCGGCATAGGGTTCGGCTATGCCCGCGCGCAAGGAGATCCTCCAGGTCGCCGGCCGGAAGGTGACCATCACCAACCCGGACAAGGTGTTCTTCCCGGGCCTTGGCCGGACCAAGCTCGACCTCGTCCGGTACTACCTGGCCGTGGCCGGCGGCGCGCTGCGCGGGGTCAGCGGGCGCCCGATGGCGCTCAAGCGGTTCGTCAACGGCATCGAGGGCGAGGCTTTCTACCAGAAGCGGGCACCGGAGTCGCGGCCGGAGTGGATCGAGACGGTGGAGCTGAAGTTCCCGTCCGGGCGCACCGCGCACGAGATCGTCGTCCGGGACGCGGCGCAGCTGGCCTGGGTGGTCAACCTGGGCTGCATCGACCTGCACCCCCATCCGGTACGCGCGGACGACCTGCTCCATCCGGACGAGCTGCGGGTGGACCTGGACCCGATACCCGGCGTCGGCTGGCCGCAGGTGCGCGAGGTCGCCATGGTGGTGCGCGAGGTGCTCACCGACTTCGGGCTCACCGGCTGGCCCAAGACCTCGGGCTCGCGGGGGTTCCACATCTTCTGCCGGATCGAGCGCCGGTGGACCTTCACCCAGGTACGCCGGGCCGCGCTGGCCCTGGCCCGCGAGGTCGAGCGCCGCGCGCCGGACCTCGCCACCAGCCGCTGGTGGAAGGAGGAGCGGCACGGCGTGTTCGTCGACTACAACCAGAACGCCAAGGACCGGACCACCGCCTCGGCGTACTCGCTGCGCCCGACCCCGGATGCCCGGGTCTCGATGCCGCTGTACTGGCACGAGGTGCCCGACTGCGAGCCGGAGGCGTTCACCATCGACACCGCGGTCTCCCGGTACGCCGAGCTGGGCGACCCCGCGGCCGGCATCGACGACGCCGTCGGCTCGCTGGAGCCGCTGCTCGACCTGGCCAAGCAGCAGAAGGCGGCCGGTCTGGACGACGAGCCGGCGCGCCCGCCCGGCCGGATCGCCGCCGCGCCGGCGCCGCCGGGCAAGACGAGCGGCGCGACCGGCCGGCGGCGCAGCAGCATGCCGCTGATCGAGATAGCCCGGGCGGCCAGCAGGGACGAGGCGATGGCCGGCCTGGAGCGGTGGAAGCAGCGCCACCCCGACGTCTGGCCGCTGCTCGGCCCCGCCGACGTGCTGGTGGACTCGATGCGCGGCCGCAGCAGCACCTGGACCCGGATCCGGCTCAACCTGCGCAACGTGCCGGAACACCAGCGCCCGCCGCAGGAGGAGCTGGAGGTCGACTTCGATCCGTGGAAGGGGCTGCAGCGATGACCGAGGTGGCTGGGGCCGCGGCCGGCGCGGGCAAGGAGCGGACCCGCCGGCGGCGGGAGATGACCGTGGCCAGGCTGGCCCGCCTGGCCGGAGTCTCCGCACCCACCGTGTCCCGGGTGCTCAACGGCCACGCCGGAGTGGCGCTGAGCACCCGGCAACGGGTCGAGGAGGTGATCCGGCAGCACGGCTACCGGCGGCCCGAAGGCAGCGAGCGGCTGGCCGTGCTGGAGCTGGTCTTCCACGCCCTGGACAGCCCGTGGGCGCTGGAGATCATCCGGGGGGTCGAGCAGGTGGCCCGGGCCAGCTCACTGGCGGTGGTGCTGACCGAGATGGAGGGCCGGCTCACCCCGGGCAAGGCGTGGACCGAGCAGGTGCTCACCCGCCGGCCGACCGGCGTGATCGCCGTCTTCTCCGAGCTGACCGTGGCGCAGCAGTCGCAGCTGGCGACCAGATCCATCCCGCTGGTGGTGCTGGACCCGACCGGCGAACCACTGCACGAGACACCTTCGGTCGGCGCGACCAACTGGACCGGCGGCCTGGCCGCCACCCGCCACCTGATCGAGCTGGGTCACCGGCGGATCGCCATGCTCAGCGGGCCGACCGGCTGGCCGTGCATCCGGGCGCGCCTGGACGGGTACCGGGCCGCGATGGACGCCGCCGGCTTGCCGGTCGACCCCGACCTGGTACGCGTCTCCACCCTGTATGTCGAGGGTGGCCTGCGCGACGGCGCCGAGCTGCTCAGCCTGCCCGACCCGCCGACCGCGGTGGTCACCGCGAACGACCTGCAGGCGATGGGCGTCTACCTGGCGGCGCACCGGGCGGGCCTGCGCATCCCGCAGGATCTGAGCGTGGTCGGCTTCGACGACCTGCCGTTCGCGTCCTGGTCGGTGCCGCCGCTGACCACGGTGCGGCAGCCGCTGGCGCAGATGGGCGCCGCCGCCGCCGAGATGGTGATCGCGCTGGGGCGCGGCGAGAAGCTCCGGCACAACCGGGTGGAGCTCGCCACCGAGCTGGTCGTGCGGGAGAGCACCGCGCGGGTTGCGCGCTGAAATCTTTCGATAGATACTCCGAAATGCTCCAGAGCCGGGAGGTTGAGCGCTGGGCCGCCTCAACCGCATCCTCTGTCGTGCCTCGAACGGGAGGACCCTGCTCATGACGAGCGCGAGGAAGTTACATGCACTCCTGGCAGTACTGGTGGCGGCGATGACCGGGGCCTGGCTGGCCGTGGCCCAGCCCGCGTCGGCGGCCTCGCTCACCCAGGTGACCAACTTCGGCGCCAACCCGACCAACCTCGGCATGTACCTGTACGTGCCGGACCGCGTCGCCGCCCGCCCGGGCGTCCTGGTCGCCATCCACTACTGCACCGGCTCGGGCCCGGCGTACTACTCCGGCACCGAGTTCGCCTCGCTGGCCGACCGGTACGGCTTCATCGTCATCTACCCGTCGGCGACCCGTAGCGGCAACTGCTTCGACGCGTCGTCGCCGCAGGCGCTGCGGCACAACGGCGGCAGCGACCCGGTCGGCATCGTCTCGATGGTGCAGTACGTGCTGCAGCGCTACAACGCCGACCCGAATCGGGTGTTCGCGGCCGGCTCCTCGTCCGGGGCGATGATGACCAACGTCCTGCTCGGTGCCTACCCCGACGTCTTCCGGGGCGGCGCGGCGTTCGCCGGCGTGCCGTTCGGGTGCTTCGCCACCACCGACGGTTCGATGTGGAACAGCCAGTGCGCGGCCGGCCAGATCATCAGGACCCCCCAGCAGTGGGGAGACCTGGTGCGGAACGCGTTCCCCGGCTACAGCGGGCCGCGGCCGCGGATGCAGCTGTGGCACGGCACCGCCGACGACACCCTGCGCTACTCCAACTTCAACGAAGAGATCAAGCAGTGGACCAACGTGCTCGGGGTCAGCCAGACGCCCTCGTTCACCGACAGTCCACAGCCGGGCTGGACCCGCACCCGCTACGGCGGCACCGGCACGATGGCCCCGGTCGAGGCGATCAGCATCCAAAATGGATCGCACAACATCCTGGCCAGCGGCATGGCCGCACGGGCGATCGCCTTCTTCGGCCTGGACAGCGGCGGACCGACCTCCGGGCCGTCGTCGTCGCCGTCCTCCCCGCCGCCGGACACCTCCCCGCCGCCGGTCTCCTCGTCACCGCCCTCGCCGGCCGGCGGCTGCCGCGTCAGCTACGCCGTCAACGCCTGGAACACCGGCCTGACCACGAACATCACCGTCACCAACACCGGCAGCACGCCCATCAACGGCTGGTCGCTGGTCTTCACCCTCCCGGGTGGACAGACCATCACCAACGGCTGGAACGCCACGTACTCGCCGTCGAGCGGGCAGGTGACCGCACGCAACGTCAGCTACAACGGCACCATCGCCCCCAACGCATCGGTGAACATCGGGTTCCAGGCCACCCACACCGGTAACACCGGCAAGCCCGGCTCGTTCACCCTCAACGGCGTCGCCTGCTCGGTCGCCTGACCAGGCAGCCCTTTTGCGCGCCACCGGGCGTCGGGTGCCCGCGTTTGACGGGAGGAGAAGGGGGTATCCCGACCGACCGTGCACCCGACGCCCGACCCACGCCGGCTGGCCGCGTTCGACAGCTACCTCGACAGCGCCGTGCGGGAGATGCTCCGCAACGACCGGCGCACCGCGGGCCTCGCCGTCGACGTGCGCTTCGACCAGGGCGTCGCCCACCTGACCGGCGACCTCGCCAGCCACCACGAGCTGCTGCTGCTACGCCGGCTGATCGGGCAGTTCGCCGGCGTGCACGGGGTCTGGGACCGGGTACGGGTGGCCGGGCGCGAGCCGGTCGTGCTCGACCTGGGCTGCGGGGACACCACGCAGTACCACACGAACATCGGCGTGGACCGGCGGCCGGCCAAGGCGGTGGCGGTCCTCGCCGACCTGCGGCAGGGCCTGCCGTTCGCGGACGACAGCGCCGACCGGATCTTCACCGTGCACGTCCTGGAGCACCTTCCCGACTACCTTCCGCTGCTTGACGAGTGCCACCGGGTGCTGCGCCCCGACGGCGTCCTGCACCTCATGGCGCCCTGGTGGCGGCATGTCAACGCGGTGGCCGACCCGACCCACCTGCGGTTGTTCGACGTGCAGACGGTCAAGGGCATCTGCTCCCGCTCGGACGGCTCGCCGCAGTGGTCCCCGCTGCACGTCTCCTGCGACGGGGCCTCCGTGCTCGCCGACCTCGCCATGTCCCGGTTCTTCGCCTGACGCCGGCGCGCCGCGGTCACCGGTATCCTGGCCGTTGCCAGCGTGACCACCCTGATTGGAGCTACCCATGGCGCACCCGCCGCGGCGCGCCCGGGCGGCGGCGCGATCGTGACCGGGCGGTGGGTGGACAGCTGGGTGTGCGCACCACAGCTGACCGAGCCGGACAACCTGCCACCGGCGCCGTTCACCCAGGCGAACCTGGTCTTCCCCGACACCACGCTGCGGCAGACCATCCGCACCTCGATCGGCGGGGAGCAGGTACGGCTGCGCGTCTCCAACGCGTTCGGTAGTACCTCACTGCCGGTGTCCGCGGCGTTTTTGGCGCTACCAGCGGGCGGCCGGGCCGGGGTGGACGCGATCCAGCCCGGCACGTCCCGGCGGCTCACCTTCGACGGGCGGGCGTCGGTGACCATCCCGGCCGGGGCGCAGATCGTCTCCGACCCGCTGGACTTCGCGGTCGCCCCGAGGTCCAACCTGACCGTGACGCTCTACCTGGCCGAGGGCCAGGCGTCCACCGACATCACGTCACACCCCGGCTCACGCACCACGTCGTACCTGATCAGCGGCGACCATGCCGAGGACGCCGAACTGCCCGCCGCCGCATCCGTGGACCACTGGTACTTCATCAGCGGCCTGGAGGTGTGGTCGCAGCCAGGCACCGCCGCCGTCGTAATGGTGGGCGACTCGCTGACCGACGGGCGCGGCTCCACCACCAACGGCAACGACCGCTGGCCGGACCAGCTGCTGGACCGCCTGCACACCCGCCGCGCCACAGCCCATGTCGCCGTCCTCAACCAGGGGATCGGCGGCAACCGGGTGCTCAGCGACGGGCCGGGCCCGAACGTGCTCAGCCGCATCGACCGCGACGTGCTGGCCCGAAGCGGCGTCGCCTGGCTGCTGGTCTTCGCCGGCGTCAACGACATCGGGACCGCGCCGGCCACGCCAGGCGTCCAGAAGCAGGTCGCCGACGACCTGATCGGCGCCTACCGCCAGATCATCCGGCGCGCGCACGCGCAGGGCATCCGGGTGTACGGGGCGACGATCACCCCGTTCGGGGGCCACGTCCCCGGGTACGACGACGAAGACGGCATCCGCGAGGCAACCCGGCAGGCGGTCAACGAGTGGATCCGCACCAGCGGCCGGTTCGACGCGGTGGTCGACTTCGACCGGGTGGCGCGCGACCCGGCCAACCCCCGCCGGCTGCTGCCCGCGTACGACACCGGCGACCACCTGCACCTCAACCCGACCGGCTACCAGGCACTGGCCGACGCGGTCCCCGCCCGGCTGTTCGAGCGACGGCCGCTGCCACCGGGGTTCGGCTTCGATTGACGCACCGCGTGACGGCGGCGCACGGCCGGAGGTGACCCGAACGGTCCGTTCGTGCCGCCGGACACGATGCCGCTGAGCCGGCTAGCGCGCCACGCGGTAGCGCAGGTAGACGACTCCCGAGCGGAAGGTGCCGGTCTCGACGAGTGCGAGGTCCACCCGGCGCTGGTGCTGGGGAAGAAACGGAATGCCACCGCCGACCAGCACCGGGAAGACCCTGACCCGGTACTCGTCGATCAGACCCAACGCGGCCGCCTCGGCGGCGAGCGTCGCGCCGCCGATGGCGATGTTGCCCTCCGCCGGCTCCGCTCGCAATCGCTCGATTTCCTCCGCCAGGCCGCCGGAGGCCAGACGGGCGTTTCCCTGCACCGTCGACAGCGTGGTGGAGAACACCACCTTCGGAAGCGCCTTCCAGATCGCGGCGAACTCGAGCGTCGAGTAGTCGAGCGACGGGTTCTGGTCGGCGGTCTCCCAGTACAGCATGGTCTCGTACAGCCGTCGCCCCAGCAGATGGACACCGACGTTGCGTACCTCGTCGGTGGCGAGGTCAAAGACCTCCTTGTCGGGCACCGTCCAGTCGAAGGAGCCGTCCGGCCCGACGATGTAGCCGTCCAGCGACATCGACATCGAGTAGGTCACGCTGCGCATCAGGGGTCCCCCTCGGTAATGGGTGCGACAGTACTCCGCCGGATGCCGCAGGATTCGTCGCGGCCCGCGGGACAGGGTAGACCTTGCCGGCTACGGCACTAGACCCATTCCGAGATACCACCAGCCCAGGATCACGCCTCTACGGCGATCCTGGGCGTCGAGGAATTGCCCCTCGCCACCGAGCACGGCAGGCAGCGTCGACTGTTCACATTGGTCGGTTGAGCGCGTGGGCGTGGTTGAGCCGAGTTCCCTGGGCGCCGCCCAACCCCTGCTCACCGGTCAGGGAAAGGGCGACCCGGATCACGAGGTGATCGGGATCCGGCGGGGCCGGGCCGTCTCGCTCTTGGGCGCCCGTACCGTCAGCACGCCATCGGCCAGCTCGGCGCTGATCTTCTCGGCATCCACGCCTTGCGGCAGCGTCGTACGGTACTCGAACCGGCCCGTCCGCCGCATGCGGCTGCGCTGCCAGCCGGCGGCCTCCTTCTCCTTTATCTGCCCGCTGATGGTCAGTACACCGTTGCTGAACTGGATGTCGATGTCGTCCCGCTTGACCCCGGGGAGGTCGATCTCGACGATGTAGGCGTCGCTGGTCTCGGACACATCCGCCAGGGGCGTCCACGCGCCGTCCGCCCCGTCGAACAGCGGCGCGCCGAACACCGACGACATCAGCTGGTTCATCCGCTGGTGCAGGTCGTCCAGCTCACGGAACGGGTCCCAACGCCCCGCCGGACCCGGCGGGCGTCGCACTGGGAGAGTCACCGCGGTCTCACCCCTCTTGCCTTGGTTCAGGTCACGTACCTGGACGCCTTCCCACTGGGAAGCGCGGCCATGAGCGGCCGTTCCCGCAGGCACTGCTCCCAAACCTCCCGCCCACCCGGCACACGCTCCTCGACGGCGCAGCCGGGGCCGCGCGAGCGCACGCCGCGTGGCGGTGTCGGAGGTCGAACGACAAGCTAGGACGCGGCCGCCAGGTCGTCCATGGCGCGGTAGATCCGCTTGTCGGAGACCGGGTACGGGGTGCCCAGCGCTTGGGCGAACAGGTTGACCCGCAGCTCCTCAATCATCCAGCGGATCTGCTGCGCCTCAGCGCTCGCGGCCCGACCCGGCGGCAGCTCGGTGAGGAAGTCACGGTACTCCTGCTGCACCTGCTGCACCCGGCTCATCTGCTCGCGGTCGCGGTGCGGGTTCTGCGGCAGCCGGTCCAGCCGGCGCTCGATGGCCTGCAGGTAGCGCGGCAGGTCCGGTAGGCGCCACCAGCCGGTAGCGGTGACGAAGCCCGGGTAGACCAGCCCGGACAGCTGCGCCCGGATGTCGGCCAGCGCCGGCGCCAGCAGCGGGTTGGACATGCGCCCGAGCCGCAGCTCGATCTCGTGCGCGGCGGCGAGGACACGCTCTACTTTGGACACCGTGTCCAGCATCGTGTCGGCGACGCCCGCGCGGACCTGGTCGCGCAGCTTGGCGAACCCGCCGCTGTCCCACGCCGGGCCACCGGCGTCGGTCATCAGCTTGTCGACCGCGCACGCCAGGCAGTCGTCCAGCAACGCCCCGACGTGGCCGTGCGGATTGTGGGTGAGCGCCAGCTTGGCCTGGTTGGACAGCCGACCCTGGATCAGCCGGATCGGCGCGGGCAGGCTCAACAGCAGCAGCCGCCGCGTGCCCTGCCACATGGCGATCCGCTGCTCGGCCTCGCTGTCGAACAGCCGCACCGCCGCGCTGTCGCCCTCGTCGGCCAGGGCCGGGTAGGTCCTCACCGTGAACCCGGCCCGCTCCTGCTCAAGGCTGCGCGGGATGGTGCCGAAGTCGCCGTCGCGCAAACCCGAGCGTTCGACACCGGCGGTCGCCGCCGCGGCGGAGACCGCCGCCCGCGCCCGCTCGCGCAGCCGCTGTTTCAGGGCGGGCAGGTCCTTGTCCTGGTCGACCGTCCGGTCCTGCTCGTCCACGACCCGGAAGGTCATCTTCAGGTGGTCCGGCACGCGCTCCAGCTGCCAGGCGTTGCGGGGGATCGGCACACCGGTCAGCCGGCGCAGCTCGCGCTCCACACTGTCCAGGAGCGGACCGTCCGCGGGCGAGATCCGGTCGAGTACCGCCTTCGCGTAGTCCGGCACCGGTACGAAGTTGACCCGCAGCTGCTTGGGTAGCGAGCGGAGCAGCGCGGTGACGAGTTCCTCGCGCAGCCCGGGGACCTGCCAGTCGAAGCCGCCAGTCGGCACCTGGTTGAGCAGCGACAGCGGAATGTGGACAGTCACGCCGTCGGCCGCGGCACCCGGTTCGAACTGGTAGGTCAGCGGCAGCCGCAGGCCGTCGGCCACCCACTCGTCCGGGTAGTCCGCCGCGGACAACCCGCCCTTGCCCTCGTTGATGAGCATGGACCGGTCGAAGGTGAGCAGGTCGGGGTGCTGCCGCCGGGCCTTCTTCCACCAGCTGTCGAAGTGCCGGGCCGAGACCACCTCGGCTGGCACGCGCTCGTCGTAGAAGGCGAACAGCGTCTCGTCGTCGACCACGATGTCCCGGCGGCGGGCCCGGTGCTCCAGGTCCTCCACCTCCCGCAATAACGCCTGGTTGTCGTGGAAGAACTGGTGGTGCGTGTTCCAGTCGCCCTCGACCAGGGCGTGCCGGATGAACAGCTCACGGGACAGCCGCGGGTCGATGCGGCCGTAGTTCACCTTGCGGGAAGTGACGATCGGCAGCCCGTACAGGGTCACCTTCTCGTACGCGAGCACGGCCCCCTGCCGCGCCGACCAGTGTGGCTCACTGTAGGAACGCTTCACCAGATGCCCGGCGAGCGACTCGGCCCACTCCGGCTCGATGCGCGCGACGGTTCGCGCCCACAGCCGGGAGGTCTCCACCAGCTCGGCCGCCATGACCCACCGCGGCGGCTTCTTGAACAAGGCCGAACCCGGGAAGATGGCGAACTTGCTGCCCCGCGCACCCGCGTACTCCCGGGTGTCCGCGTCCTTCACGCCGATGTGCGACAGCAGGCCAGCGAGCAGGCTGATGTGGATCGGCTGCGCCTCGGCCGGCGTGCTGTTGAGCGGCAGGTCGAGCGTACGGGCGATCTGCCGCAGCTGGCTGTGGATGTCCTGCCACTCCCGCACCCGCAGGTAGTTGAGGAACTCGGTGCGGCACATCCGGCGGAACTGGTTGGACGACAGCACCTTCTGCTGCTCCCGCAGGTGCCGCCACAGGTTCAGGTACGCCAGGAAGTCCGACTCGGGATCGGCGAACCGGGCGTGCATCTGGTCGGCCTGCTCCTGCCGGTCGATCGGCCGCTCCCGCGGGTCCTGGATGGACAGTGCCGAAGCGATGACCAGCACCTCGCGCAGGCAACCGTTCTCGCCCGCGGCGAGCACCATGCGGCCCAGCCGCGGATCGACCGGCAACTGGGCGAGCTTGCGCCCGATCGGTGTCAGCCGCTTGGCGCCGTCCAGCGCGCCCAGCTCCTGCAGCAGCTGGACCCCGTCGGCGATATTGCGCCGCTCCGGAGGGTCGATGAACGGGAAGGCGGCGATGTCGCCCAGCCCCAGCGCGGTCATCTGCAGGATGACCGAGGCGAGGTTGGTGCGCAGGATCTCCGCGTCGGTGTACTCCGGCCGGGCCTGGAAGTCCGCTTCCGAGTACAGCCGGATGCAGATGCCGTCCGAGGTACGCCCGCAGCGACCCTTGCGCTGGTTGGCCGAGGCCTGCGAGATCGGCTCGATGGGCAGCCGCTGCACCTTCAGCCGGTGGCTGTACCGGGAGATGCGGGCCGTGCCGGGGTCGATGACGTACTTGATACCAGGCACGGTGAGCGACGTCTCCGCCACGTTGGTGGCGAGCACGATGCGCCGCCCGGTGTGCGGCTGGAAGACCCGATGCTGCTCCGCTGTGGAGAGTCGCGCGTACAGCGGAAGCACTTCCGTGTCACGCAGCTTCAGCCGGTTCAGCGCGTCGGCGGTGTCGCGGATCTCCCGCTCGCCGCTGAGGAAAACGAGGATGTCCCCGGGCGGCTCCGCGCTCAGCTCGTCGACCGCGTCGCAGATCGCCTGGATCTGGTCCGGATCCTCGGCGTCCTCGATCGGCCGGTAGCGGACCTCGACCGGGTACGTCCGACCGGACACCTCGATGGCCGGGGCGTTTCCGAAGTGCCGCGAGAACCGGCCGGGGTCGATGGTCGCCGAGGTGATGATGACCTTCAGGTCGGGCCGGCGGGGCAGCAGCTGCTTGACGTAGCCGAGGATGAAGTCGATGTTCAGGCTGCGCTCGTGCGCCTCGTCGATGATCAGTGTGTCGTACTGGGCCAACGACCGGTCACCGGCGATCTCGGCCAGCAGGATGCCGTCGGTCATCAGCTTGACCATCGTCGCCTCGCCCACCTGGTCGGTGAAGCGCACCTTGTACCCGACCGTCCCGCCGAGCGGGGTGCCCAGCTCCTCGGCGATGCGGTCGGCGACGGTCCGCGCGGCCAGCCGGCGCGGCTGGGTGTGCCCGATCGTGCCCCGCACCCCGCGCCCCAGCTCCAGGCAGATCTTCGGCAGCTGGGTGGTCTTGCCGGAGCCGGTCTCGCCCGCCACGATGACCACCTGGTGGTCCCGGATCGCGGCGAGGATCTCGTCCTTTTTCGCCGTGATCGGCAGCTCGGCCGGGTAGCTGATCTCCGGTACGGCGGCCCGTCGGGCGGCAATGCGCGCCTCGGCCGCGGCCACATCGGCGGTGATCTCCGCGAGGACCGCCTCCCGGGCCCGCGGGTCGCGGATCTTGCCCACCCCGTCCAGCCGGCGCCGCAACCGCCGCTGGTCGCGCAGCATCAGGCCGGGCAGGCGGCGGTGAAGGGGAGTGCGGTTCGGCATGCCGCGTCAAGAGTACCGGTACGTAGATAGACAGGCTAGCTATATAGCCGTACTATCTAGCTCGTGCCCGGTGGTTCATTCCCCGCTGACTGGCTGCGTGGCGCCCTCGACCTGTGCGTTCTGGCCATCCTCGCGGAAAGCGCCTCGTACGGCTACGCGATCGCGCAGCGACTGGAGGCGGCCGGGCTGGGCGCCGTCAAAGGGGGCACCCTCTACCCGCTGCTCGCCCGACTCGAGGCGGCGGGCCTGGTCGCGCCGAGTTGGCGCACCGGAGACGGCGGCCCGAGCCGGAAGTACCTGGAGCTGACCGACGCCGGTCGCGCCGAGTTGGTCCACCGCCGGGACCTGTGGCGGCAGTTCACCGCGTCTGTTGACAGACTCGCCTATCCGCTGGAAGCAGGTGGTCGCCATGCCTGACCAGGACAGTGCCTGGGCCAACGAGTTCACCATCCAGATGACCGTCCAAGGGGCCGGCGCCGGGGACATCGCAAAGGCGCTCGCGGATGTGCGGGCACACTGCGCCGACAGCGGCGAGTCCGCGTACGAGGCGTTCGGCGACCCGAAGACCTACGCCACCGCCCTCGCGGCCGAACTGCCCGCCAAGCAACCTGGCATCGACCTGCGCGCCTTCGGCGTCCTTCTGATGACAGCGGTGGCGTTCGGCCTCCTGCTCGTCGGCTCCGTCTCACTCGCCGAGTCGCGCGACAACGAGGTGCCGTTGACGCTGGGAAAGCTGCTGCTGGTCGTCGTCGCGGTCCCGGCGTGGGTTGTGTTGACCCAGACCCGGTGGGCGCGCCGGCGGCCACGCGACCCGGCAACGCCGGACCGGCCGGCGTTCGACGAGAGGTACTGGCGGGCGCTGTGGCTCGCTCTCGGGCTCGCCGTCGTCGGGGCGGCATTGTGGATCGGCCTCGACAGGACACTGTGGAGTGTGTCGAAGTGGCTCTTCCCCGGGCTGGGCTTCGGGCTCCTGGTGCTCAGCCAGCTGGCCCGGTGGCTGGTGACCCGGAGCGCGGCCGAGGCGGGCAGCACGGCCGCGCCCTGAGCGCGCACGGACGTGCCGCACGTGACGGGACCTCCCGGGTCGTGCCGATCCCGGGAGGTCCCGCGGTCGCGGTACGACTAGCAGAGAAGCGCCTGGAGGGTCCCTACCAGGCTTCCGCCGGCCGCCACGATGGCCGCGATGTTCGCCCATTGCCCGGCGGTGAAGGTCAGACCCGCGATGGACACCAGCGTCGTGGCCGGCAGTCCGGAGATGAACACGAGAATGGCCACGGCACCGACCGTCGTGATGGCGGCGATGGCCGCACCGACTTTGACGTTGCACCACCAGCCGGCCGTCTGGGCCGGTGCGCCGTTGCGCGCCGCGAGGGAACCGGCCTGGCCGTCGACGACCAGGGTGTCCCCGGACAGGGTCAACCGGTGGACTATCCCGTCCGCGCCGGTGAACACCGCGCTACCGGTGCTCCGCAGCGACTTGGCGACCGCCTGACTGGTTTCCAGCGCTTTCGCCTCAATGGCGGCTCGTGACGGCGTCGCCGATGCGGCCTGAGCGGCGTTCGTGCCGCTGAGCAGCAGTGCGCCGGCGAGTACCGGCACGACCAGT
>JADGHA010000540.1 GCA_019689695.1 Micromonosporaceae bacterium
CGGCTGATCCGCTCCGGGTCGGTGATGGCGTCCCACATGTCCTCTACTGCGGACGGATAGGTGCGGCGGATCAGGACGGTCTTCCCCTCGCCGGCGGGAACCCGGCCGTCGCGGACCTCCCGGTGAACGCTGCCGACCTCGTCCGGTACGTCGATCATGTCTGATCAGTCTCCTTTGTCGTGGCGCGGCGGCGGTCCCGCCGTCCGCGTGCCAGCTCCGTGCCGAGTGCGTCCAGGCGCTGGTTCCAGAAGCCACGGAACCGTTCCAGCCAGTCGTCCACCTCCCGCAGCGGCGCGGGCTCCACCGCGTAGAGCCGGCGGGTCCCCTCGGCCCGCACAGTGGTGAAGCCGCTGTCCCGCAGCACCTTCAGATGCTGGGAGACCGCGGGTTGGGAGATCCCGAACTCCCGCTGGATGACCGCGCCGATCGCACCCGCGGGCTGCTCGCCGTCGGCGAGCAGCTCGAGGATCCGGCGCCGGACCGGATCGCCGAGTACGTCGAACGCGTGCACCGCAGCGATAATGTCAGCGTCGGCTTATATAAGTCAAGGGTTCTATTCAGGGGGACGGCAGCAGGCCCTCGTGACGGACCGTCCAGCTGCCGTCCGAGGGGAATCCGGGCGCCAGGCGGCCGCCGTCACCGTCCCAGCCACCGGCCATCAGCGCGACCGCGGCGAGCAGCCCGCCGTTGGCGGGCAGGTAGACCGGCAGCGAGGGGGTCTGCGGGTTGTGCCCGTTGGGCAGGAACACGTTCTTCGCGATTGGCATGAGCAGCGCGTCCAGCGCCGTCGTGGGCTCACCGAGGCGGGCCGCGGTCATCGCGATCGCCGGGTAGTCCCAACCCCAGGTGGTCTTTCAGTCCCAGGTGGACAGTACGTGACGGAGGGTGGCGCTCATCACCGCGGGGTCGATGAGCGCGGCCCGAGGGACGACGCCCAGGGCGTACAGCATCGACGGGTGGTCGTCGGTGACGGTGCACGGCGGCACGTCGACCGCGCTGTAGACGCCGTGACGGACGTGCGGCCGGACCAGGTTGGCGGCGACATCGGCCCACCGCGGCTCCGGCTCAAGGCCCAGCAGGACGCGCCACCGTTGGGCGACCTCCAGCGCTCACGCCCAGTACGCGGCACCTGCGTGCGGACGGTATCCGGGAAGAAGCCGACGACCATCTCGAGCACGGGGGACGACGAGATCGTCACCTCGTGCCGTCCGGTCTGCCGCACAGTGGCGCCGGGTGACAAGCCAATTTGGACGGTGTGCGAGGTGTCGTCGAGTCTCCTCAGGACGGTGTGGCCGTCGAGCACGGAGGTGTGCGCTTCCGGCGCGGACCAGTCGGCGGCGTTCCACCGCTGCTGGACGACTTCGCGCGGTGTTTCGCTGCGGTGAGCCCTGAGCGGGCGGAGGTGCTCGCCGGCTCGTTCGCCTTCGACCAGTGCGCCCGCCGGGAGGAGCTGGCCGCCATCCTCCGCGAGCACCTCTCGGTCACTGCGGCAGGGCCTGCGGGTACTTGAGGGCGGAGCCGGTGTTGAGCACCACCACCTCGTCGTCGCCGCCGATCCAGCCGGTCGCCCGCAGCTGCTTGACGGCGGTCAGGCACGCCGCGCCCTCCGGGCACATCAGCAGGCCCTCGCGGGCGGCGAACTCGCGCAGGTCGGCCACGAGCTCCTCGTCGTCCACCGCGACCGCCGTTCCGCCCGTACCGGACAGGGCGTCCAGGATCAGCTCATCGCCGAGCGGCGCCGGGACCGTGATGCCGTAGGCGATTGTCCGCGCGCCGTGCCACGGCTCGGCTCGCCGGTGCCCGGCCGCGAACGCGCGCACGATCGGGGCGCAGCCCGTCGACTGCACTGCGACCAGCCGCGGCATCCGGTCGTCGATCCACCCCAGCTCCCGCATCTCCCCCAGCGCCTTGTGGATCCCGATCAGGCCGACACCGCCGCCCGTGGGGTAGACGATGACGTCCGGCACCCGCCAGCCGAGCTGCTCGACGATCTCGTACCCCATGGTCTTCTTGCCCTCCAGGCGGTACGGCTCGCGCAGCGTGGCGGCGTCGAGAATCTCCCCGTTGGAGGCGGCCAGTAGCTGGGCGGTCTCCCGGCCCGCGTCGCTGATGACGCCGTCGACCAGGCGCAAGTCGGCGCCGGCGGCGAGGCACTCGCTCCGGCAGATCGCCGGCGCGGACAGCGGCATCGCGATGGTCGCCTGGATGCCTGCCCGGGCGGCGTAGGCGGACCAGGCCGCGCCGGCGTTGCCGTTGGTCGGCATGGCCACCCGCCGCACGCCCAGCTCGCGGGCGCGGGACACGCCGACCGCGGCGCCGCGCGCCTTGAACGAGCCGGTCGGCAGCGCGCCCTCGTCCTTCACCAGCAGCCGTGGCACGCCGATGCGCGCGCCGTAGCGGGCCGCTGGCAGCATCGGCGTCCAGCCCTCGCCCAGCGTGGTGATGTGCTTGTCGTCCACGATGGGCAGCAGTTCGCGGTAGCGCCAGAGGTCTGCTGACCGCCCGGCGAACGTGGACGGGGTGACCGTCCGGCGGACCGCGTCGAGGTCGTAACGGGCCAGCAGCGGTGAGCCGCAGGCGCAGACGTTCTGGACCTGGTGGGGGTCGAACCGGCTTCCGTCGCGCGGGCACTCAAGGTGGGTCAGGAACACCGGGGTGAGGTTACGCCGCCGCGAG
>JADGHA010000541.1 GCA_019689695.1 Micromonosporaceae bacterium
GCCCACCGCCGGATGGCCTGTCGCCCTGGTGGTCAGCATGTCCGCCCGCCCTCCCCGCGTCCTGAACCGGTCCGGCCCGTAGATACCGGTCATCTTGTCCGGCCCCGGCCCGGCAATCAATAGCCGGCGCTCACGGACTGGGGCTCCACTTCGCACAGACGTAAGCCATCTGAGGCAGCTTGTCCGCTATTGAGCACCGTCGTCACCGACCGGCTGTCCACCCCGACGGGTGGGCACCAGCGGCACGCCGGAGCCGGCCGGCACGTCACGAGCCCGGGACACGGCACGTCACGAGCCCGGGGACAGCTGGGCCTCGGGTCGGGTCGGCTCGAAGAGTTCGACCAGGTTGCCGGACGGATCCTCGACCAGGATCTGCTTGCCGCCCACCCCGACCACCACGTCGTTGCGGAACCGGGCGCCGTGTGCGCGCAACTCCGCGACCGTGGCCGCAAGGTCGGTGACCTCGATCTGGAACCGGTTCCAGCCGCCCGGCGTAGGCAAGGTGCCGTCCGGCATGGCCTGCCCGCCGCCCGGGCCTGCGCCCGGCGCGCTGAGCACCAGCCTCAGGTCGCCACGCGACAGCATGGCGAAGGCGGGAGCCGGGTGCATCACCTCGCGGAAGCCGAGTCGCTGGCAGTAGAAGTCGATCGCAGCATCGACGTCATCGACGATGTAGCGGACGCTGACCGTGGCCATGGTCGGACTCCCATCTCGCGCAGCCCGGCCCGGCCAGACCGCGTGCCGGTCGCGGCGCGTGGCAGGTGCGCGGACCCACCCATGCTACCGGCGCAAGCGCCGCCACCGGGCTGGCCGGCCTCCCCACTGCACCAGGCGAACGAGCGGGGTCCGTACACTCCAACCGTTGTGGAAGGACGGTTGCGATGGTGCGGATGATTCCTCGACCGCTGGCCCGCGCACCGGTTCCGCTCTACCGGTACGGCTTCGGCTGGCTCCTGGGCCGGCGTTTCGTGATGCTGCAACATCGCGGCCGGGTCAGCGGGCTACCCCGGCAGGTGGTGCTTGAGGTCCTCACCCACCGCCCCGGCCACCTCACGGTGGTGTCCGGTTACGGCGCCCGCGCCCAGTGGTACCGCAACATCCTCGCCGACCCGCAGGTGCGGGTCTGGACCGGGCGGCTGCGCGGCGTGGCCGCCGTCGCCACTCCCCTGCCGGGAGACGAGGCGCTCGCCGTGCTGGAGGAGTACCGCCGCCGGCACCCGCGCGCCACACGCACCCTCGGGCGGCTGCTCGGTATCCCCGACCTGACCACCACCGGACCGCTGCCGCGCGACCTGCCCAGCCGGCTTCCGCTGGTCGACGTGGCACTCGCCGCCTAGCGCCAAGGAGCTGATGTGTTCTTTCTTGTCGTGGCGTACGACCATCCGGGCCCGGAGGGGCGGCAACGCCGCGCCGCTGCCCGTGAGCGGCACTTGGCCCAGGCGAAGATGAACCTCAGCGTGCGCCCGGTGTTCGGAGCCTCCATCCTGGACGATGACGGCGAGATGATCGGCTCGATGCTGGTCATGGACGCCGCCAGCCGCGCGGAGCTCGACGCCTGGCTACGCGTGGAACCGTACGTGGTCGAGGACGTGTGGCGCGACGTGAGCGTGCATCCGTGCCAGGTGCCGCCGGCATTCCTGAAAGAGTGACCTCCGGCTGGCCGGCAGCCGGCCGACCGTGACCCGGCTGGCCGGCAGCCGGGTCACCGTGACCCGGCCGACCGTGACCTGGCCGGCCGGGACAGCGGCAGGGTGCCCGTCGGTCAGCCCGGAGTGGGCCAGTCGGGGCGGCGCCGACGCCTGGCGAAAGCCATCCGTGCGGCGACTGCCGCGAGCACCGTCACCAGGCCGAGGAAAGCGATCACCGCGACCAGGATGACGCGTTCTTCGCTCTTGCTGGCCGGCTGGGCGGCGGGCGCCGGGCTGGCCGAGGCGGCCGCGGCCCGCTTCCACGCGTCGTACGCGTCGAACACGGGGTTGGGCCCGTCCGCCCGTGCGGTCCCGTTGAGCACCCGGTTGGGCCTGATGATCCCGTATCCGGTCCGGTCATCCCGGCCGGGCGGGGCGACGTCGAGACAGCTCGCGATAAGCCGGGCGACCAGCTCGCGCGCCGGCATGTCCGGATACCGCGACCGGGCCAGCGCCAGGATCCCAGAGGTCAGGGCCGTGGCCCCGCTCGTGCCGCCGTTGCTGCTGTGGACCTGACCGTCCTTGAGGACCCCGCTGACGCCGACCCCGGGCGCGCCCACCGCGACGTACGGCTGGCGCTGCGTCTTGGCCCAGGCGACGAACCGGGAGCCCTGCACGCCGACCGAGCCGACCGCCACGACGCCCGCACAGTTGGCCGGGAAATAGGAGTTGTTGGTCGTGTCGCCGGTGTTGCCAGCGCCCGCCACCACGATGACTTGGTGCTCGAGTGCGTAGGCCACCGCACGCTGCAGCTCGTCCGGGCACGGTGCGGGTGACGCCTGGGAGATGTTGATGATCTTGGCACCCCGATCGACGGCGTACCTGATGCCGCGCACGGTCGCTTCTATCGGGTTGTCACCGTGCACGTTGATAGGCAGGATCTTCGCCTCCGGCGCCACGCCGAGGAAGCCCGTGCCGGTGCCCTGCCCGGCGATGAGCGAGGCCATTGCCGTGCCATGCCCCGGCGGCACC
>JADGHA010000542.1 GCA_019689695.1 Micromonosporaceae bacterium
GGCCGCGACGAGCACCGCATCGCCAAGGCGCAGGTGCTGGCCCGCCGCAACCTCGACGGCCGGGTGAGCGTGCGCGAGCTGGCCCGCGAGCTGGGCATCGGCCGGGAGGCCGCCGCCCGGATCGCCCGCCTGGCCGGGGTGGCCCGCGACAGCAGCGACTGACCCCGGTCACCCACCCGCCAGCGCCGGCGGTAAGGACCGAACCCAAATCCAGTCCGCCCCACCCCGCCGGTCACCGGCCCGGCACCCGCGTCGCGCACCAATCCCGGCCATCCGGCCCCGGATCGGGCTCGGACGTGACCGGCGAAACCCAGCCATCCATGACCCTCGACCCAGCCAATCCAGGGACCTGTTCACACGAAAGGAAGAAGCATCAATGAAGAACGTCTACTGGTATCTGCTCGGGGCCGGCTTCGGGCTGCTGACCGCAGTGATCGCGGTGGTCGCGTGGGGGCGGCTGCTGGCCGGCCACGGCGGCCTGCACGAGGTCGTCTTCTACACCGGCCTGACCCTGCTGGTGGTCTTCGCGTTCGTCTACGACGCCCGCAAGGCCCTGCGCCGCCGCCGCGCCGCCGCGCGCCCGGACCGGGCCACCGTGTCGACCCGTCGCTGACCACAGCACCCAGATCAGTTCTTCTTCTTCTCCTCCTCCTCCTCGTCCTTCGGGCGGTGTTCCGGCGCCGCCAAGCAACCCTCGTGAGGGTTCGGTGCGGCGCCGGGACCGCGGCCCCCTTCCCCGACTTCTTGTCGTTCCACTGTGGACAGAAAGGAGCCGTCTGTCGTGGACCGGGTGACCGCTCGCGGGCTGGCCGAGCGGGTGCTGCGCCTGGACGGCCCGTACCAGCCGGGCGCGCTGACCGCCGCGGCTGGTCTGGTGGCTGAGCTGGTCCGCCGGCTCAACCGCGCCACCGCCGACCCTACGGCGCTGCCCCAGCCGAGCGACGTGTACCACGTGGTCAGCGAGCTGGCCGCAGCGGCAGCGGGTCTGCAGCAGTTGCTGACCCAGCTGGCTGGCCGGTTGCAGCAGTGGGGTACCGACCCGGGGCAGCTGCGTCATGCCCAGCACCGGCAGACGCGCGACTCGGTCGAATTCGCGCTGCTGGACCTGATGCACGCCACCGCGGACCTGCACCGCGCGGCCGGCGCGGCGGACGCGACGGCCGTCGCGTTGCGGGCGGCGCACACCCACATCGGTCAGCTCACCCTCGTCGACGCGGACGGTGCGCGGTGAGCGGGCCAGAGGCGGTGACGGTCGACCTGCGGCCCCGCGAGTGGGCTACGGCGGCGTTGACGGTGGCGGCCCGGCAGACCCGGACGCTGGAACTGTTCGGCACCAGGCTGCCGGTCGACTTCGCCGACCTGCTCGCACACGTGGTGACCACGGTGGCGGCCAACGTCGGCGACGTGGACACGCTGCTGGCCGGCCGGCCCGACTCGTGGCAGGCCACGCTCGTGCGGCAACTCGTTGAGGGCACCGCGGGCGGGCGGCTGCTGCGGTGGCGCACCGAACCGCTGCTGGTGCACCTGGACGTCGACGGCGTCTTCGCCCGGCTGGGGCTGCTGGACCTGTACCGGGAAGCCATCGCCGAGGCCACCGGCCTGGCCACGACCCACGAGCTGACCGGTCGGGCGCGGGCGCTGGTTGACGCGATCGATTATTTGATGGACCTCGACCGGGCCCGCTACCTGACCGCCTACACCCGGGTCGTGCGCGAGCTGGCCGCCGCCCGCGGCGCGACCGTGCCGGTCGAGGTGGTGCCCGTCGACGGCGCCGAGATCCCGTGGTGGGACCTGCTCGCCGGCGAGCTGCACCAAGCGGCGCTGCGGCGCACCCCGCTGCCGATGACCGGTACACCTCCGGACTGGACCACCGGCACCCCCGCCGACGCGCTCCGCGCGGCCGGCCTTACCTACACCGCGCGGGCCCGCCTGGCCCTCACCCGAGCAAGGCAGGCCGTTGCATGAAGCGCTACGTGCTGGTCGTGGCCGCCGGGCTGCTGCCGGTGATGGTTGCCGTCAACCATGACTACCAGCCCACAGGCTCGGCTGTGCTGGCCCCAGTGGTGCCGGCTGTCGTGCAGTTCTGGGCCACCGAACGGTCCGTGTCGCTGTGGCGGCGCTGGCGCACCGCGGCGGTGCTGCTGCTGGCGCTGGCCGTCGTCGCGGGTGCCGCGTGGTGGGCCTACATCTTTGCGGTCCTGGCCTGGCTGGACCGGCCGCTGGTCGTGGTGATCGCCGGCCCGACCGTGATGGTCGCGCTGCTGGCGCTGGCCGGTCTGATCAGCGGCCGCACCGCCCGAGCCGGTCGCTAACCAAAGACAGGGGTATGTCGATATGAAGGTCTATGCGGCAGTCTTGCTGCTCACGCTGACGGTTACGGCCTTCTTCTATACGGCCGGTGACTTCGCCTCGGCCCAGGCTGCGCTGTTGTGGGCAGCGCAGATGGTGCTGCTGTTCGCCAACGGACACCTGCTGGTGGACCGGCTGCGCGACGGGTCCCATGTTGTTGCCGGGTTGCAGATGGTCTCGACGGCGGTCATCGCCGCGGTCCGGTTGGCCGCGGCGTCCGAGCCCGCCCTGACCGCGATCGGCCTTGGCCTGATCTTCGGCGCCGGCGCCCTCCGAGGCTGGTTCGGCAGCCGCGACGCCGAGCCGACCC
>JADGHA010000036.1 GCA_019689695.1 Micromonosporaceae bacterium
CCCCTCCCCCCCCCCCCCCCGCCCCGCCCAGCGGGGGGGCCCCAAACCCCTCGACCAGCTCGAGGTTGTTGGCCATCGTGCGCAGCGCGAGCGCCGTGCCGTCCACGGCCGCCGCGGAGGCGCCGATTCCCGCGATGCCGACGCCTTCCAGCGTGCTGAGGATGGGGACCAGCAGCGGGCTGCACAGCCTGCCGTACGCCTCGGCCGTCATGGACACCTGCGAGGCGGCGCTGCGGGCGGTGTCCACCCGGTTGCCCACCTCCTCGACCCGGCCGGCGTGCGCCCGGATCTGGGATTTCACAACATTGATTTCAGTCACTGGTTACCCCGTCCCCACTTCTGCTCGCTGTACGGGTCTCGGTAGCGGTCGGGATCCTCGGCCTGCTCCTCCGCCGCGGAGCCGAACTTGTCGGTGTATGCCTGGACGACGAAGTCGGCGGTCTCCGACTGCGGCCCCAGCACGCCGGACACGGTCTGGCCGATCGCCTGCGCCAGCTTCGCCTGGGCGCCCTTCGCACAGGCCAGGATCTCGCTGGCCAGCTCCTGCGGGCCCAGCCGCAGCGCGGCCGCGGACAGCCGCAGGTCGGCGAGGCCGCCGGACGAGTCGACGGTGACCGCGATCGCGCCGTCGCGCACCTCGTTGCTCGCTTGCACCGACTCCATCACGGACCGCAACCGATCCGCCTGGGCGAGCTGTTCGTCGATGCGCGCCTCGAACTGGCGCAGCATGTCGTCGGCGTCCGGATACGCCATCGGTCCCTCCCCACGGAAAAAAACCTGCCGGTGGGACCGTAATGGAAAATCGCCGTCTTGTGTGTCCCGTCCCGTCCCGTTCCGGGCCAGGCCGGGCCGGGCCGGCGGAATTTACTCCGCGGTGGCGGCCAGCTTCGCGGCGTCGCCGGCCCGGGCCGCCGCGGCGGCGCGGATCTCGCGCTTGAGCTCCCGCGGCAGCGCGAAGGTCAGCTTCTCCTGGGCGGTGGTCACCTCGGCGACGTCGGTGAAGCCGCGTTCGGCGAGGTGGTCGAGCACCTGCATGACCAGATCGTCGGGGACGCTGGCGCCGGAGGTGAGACCGATGGTGGTCGCGCCGTCCAGCCACTCGTCGCGGATCTCGTGCGCGTAGTCGACCAGGTAGCTGGCCTTGGCGCCGGCGTCCAGCGCCACCTCGCTCAGCCGGACCGAGTTCGAGGAGTTGCGGGAGCCGACCACCAGCACCACGTCGCACTGCGGGGCGATCTTTTTGACCACGTGCTGGCGATTCTGTGTGGCGTAGCAGATGTCGTCCGACGGCGGCGACTGCAGCAGCGGCAGCCGCTTGCGCAGCCGGTCCACGGTCTGCATGGTCTCGTCGACCGACAGCGTGGTCTGGGACAGCCAGACCACCTTCGCCGGATCCCGCACCGTGACCTTGTCCACGCCCTCCGGACCGTCCACCAGCTGGATCCGGCCCGGCGCCTCACCCATGGTGCCGATGACCTCTTCGTGCCCATCGTGCCCGATGAGCAGAATGTCGTAATCTTCCGCCGCGAACCGCTTAGCCTCCTGGTGCACCTTGGTCACCAGCGGGCAGGTCGCGTCGATCGCCTTCAGGCCGCGCGCCTTCGCCTGCTCGTACACCTCGGGCGCCACGCCGTGCGCCGAAAAGATCACGATCGACCCCTCGGGGACCTCCTCGTTCTCTTCGACGAAGATGGCGCCCTTCGCCTCAAGCGTGGTCACCACGTGCTTGTTGTGCACGATCTGCTTGCGCACGTAGATCGGCGGCCCGTACAGCTTGAGCGCCTCCTCGACGGTCTGCACCGCGCGATCGACGCCCGCGCAGTACCCGCGGGGCTTGGCCAGGAGCACACGCTTGCGGTTCTGCGCCTCGATCATTCCGCCATCGTACTGGCAGAATGGACCGCACCCGGCAGTGCGCACGGCCACCGGTGAGAATCTGCGACAGAAGGGACCGTGCGCGATGGTCATCCAGAAGTCACCCGGCGAGATTGAGCTGATGGCCCACTCCGGCGCCATCCTGGCCGAGGTGCACGAGGCGCTCGAGCAGGCGGTACGCCCCGGCGTCACCACGGCCGACCTGGACGAGCTCGCCGCCGCCGAGATCGCCGCCCGAGGGGCCAAGCCGTCCTTCCTCGGGTACCGCGGCTACCCGGCCACCCTGTGCGCGAGTGTCGGGCCGCAGATCGTGCACGCGGTCCCGTCCCGGCGGGTACGCCTGCGCGAGGGTGACGTCGTCTCGCTCGACTGCGGCGTGGTCTATGAGGGATATCACTCCGACTCCGCGTGCACGTACGTGGTCGGTGGGTCGGACCATGCCGACGAGCGGACGGCGCGGCTGGTCGAGGCAACCTACGAGGCGCTCTGGGCCGGGATCGCGGCGCTGCGCCCGGGACAGCGGCTTGGCGACGTGTCGTACGCGATCGAGTCGGTGGCGCGGCGGTACGGCTGCGGCGTCGTCGCCGAGCACGACGGCTACTACGTCGGCGGGCACGGCATCGGCCGGCAGATGCACGAGGACCCGATGGTGCTCGGCCGCGGCCGTCCGGGGCGCGGGATGCGGCTGCGCCCCGGCCTGGTCTTCGCCATCGAGCCGATGTTCTGCCTCGGGAACCCGGCATTCCGGCTCGACGCCGACGGCTGGACGCTGAGCACTGTGGACGGATCGGTCGCCGCGCACTGGGAACACACCGTCGCGGTGACCGAGCACGGCCCGCGCGTCCTTACCGCCCGCACCGGGGAGCAGGTTAATAGGCTGGCCGGGTGACGGAGGAACCGCGGTCCACAGCGGAGGAGCCGTGGCCGGTCCGGGTGGTCAGCCAGAAGATCAGCGGCTGGATCGCCAGGCTCGGCTGGGTCTGGGTGGACGGGCAGGTCGCGCAGATCACCCGCCGGCCCGGGGCGACCACGGTCTTTCTCACCCTGCGCGACCCGTCGGCCGATGTCAGCCTCACCGTCACCACCAACCGCGACGTGCTCGACCTCGGCGCGCCCGACCTGGCCGAGGGCGCGCGCGTGGTGCTGCACGCCAGGCCGGAGTTCTACGCCGGCCGCGGCACGCTGAGCCTGCGCGCCGACGAGATCCGCCAGGTCGGGCTGGGTGAGCTGCTGGCCCGGCTGGAGCGGCTGAAGCGGCTGCTCGCCGCGGAGGGCCTGTTCGACCCGGCCCGCAAGCGCCGCCCGCCGTTCCTGCCCGGCCGGATCGGGCTGATCACGGGCCGGGCCAGCGCGGCCGAACGGGACGTGCTGACCAACTCCCGCCGGCGCTGGCCGGCGGTGCAGTTCCGGGTGGTGAACGTGGCGGTGCAGGGCCCGAGCGCGGTACCCCAGATGATCGACGCGCTGCGCGTACTCGACCAGGACCCGACCATCGACGTGATCGTGCTGGCCCGCGGCGGCGGCAGCGTGGAGGACCTGCTGCCCTTCTCGGACGAGGCGCTGTGCCGCGCGGTCTTCGCCTGCCGCACCCCGGTGGTCACCGCCATCGGCCACGAGACCGACGCGCCGCTGGTCGACTACGTCGCGGACGTACGCGCGTCCACGCCGACCGACGCGGCGAAGCGGCTGGTCCCGGATTTCGCCGAGGAGCTGCGCCTGATCCGGATGGCCCGCACCCGGCTGGACCGCGCGGTGGCCGGCCTCCTCGACCGCGAACAGCACCGGATCGAGGCGCTGCGCTCGCGGCCGGTGCTGGCCCGGCCGTACCTGATGGTCGACCAACGGGCGGCGGAGGTGGCCGCGTTGCGCGAGCGCGGCGCCCGCTGCCTGGCCCACCGCCTGGACAGCGCCACGGACGCGCTGGCGCACACCACGGCGCGGCTGCGGGCGCTGTCGCCCGCGGCCACGCTGCAGCGGGGGTACGCGATCGTGCAGCGCGCCGACGGCCACGTGGTGCGGGCACCCGCGGAGGTCGGGGCCGGCGACCCGATCCGGGTACGCCTGGCCGGCGGCGAGCTGGCGGCTAAGGTTACCGAGTCATGAGTGAGCCCACCGGCGCTGGCGCGGCGAGCGCGGAACCCGAGCTGAGCTACGAGCAGGCCCGCGCCGAGCTGGCCGCCGTGGTGGAACGGCTGGAGGCCGGCGGCAGCACCCTGGAGGAGGCGCTGGCGCTGTGGGAGCGCGGCGAGGAGCTGGCCGACATCTGCCAGCGCTGGCTGGACGGAGCCCGCAAGCGCCTGGACGACGCCCGCCAGGCCCGCACCGAGCCCTAACCCCCGCGATCTTGCAGTTGTGTACCCCGGAAAAAGCGACATGTCAGCTTATTTCCGGGAGCACAACTGCAAGATCGCGGAAAACTGACGGTCGGCTCAGCTGTTCAGCATGTCGTACGCGATTTCCGGCGCTTCCCGCGTCTGATCCGCAGGTGGCTTCTGCGCCGGTGCGGCGGAGCCGTAGTCCGAGTACGTCACTTCCAGTTTGTACGGTGCAACATCGCCCGCGGCCGGGATGTCCAGGGTGAGCCTGGTGAGCCGGCCCTGCCCGTCCAACGTGGCGGTGAACGGGATTGCCTTGCCCCGGTCGCCGAGCTTGGTGACGATCTCCTCATCGACCATGCCGGCGTCGGTGGCCTTCGTCAGGTCCACCGTGCCCGAGTACGCGCCGTCACCGGTCTGCTCGACGTCGACCAGGGCGCCGAGAATGAGGGCGGAGCCGCCCGGATCGATCTCGTCGGCATCGCTGAAGTCGATGGTCAACTCCTCCAGCGTCTGCGAGTCCGTGACCTTCGCGGGGTCAATATGCATCCACTCGCTGGGAAGCTTCACCAACTCGCCGATCTCGGAGCCGAAGTCCATCTTGATCCAGCGGTCCTGGCCGACGATGATAAAGCCGACTTTCCCTTCGGCATCGCCGTCCTTGATGGTGATTTCCATCTGCGCGCTCTTGCTCGGCTGGTGCACCGACCCAACGACGGTGGACTCGTGGTCGGCGATCGTGAACTTGAAATTGCCGTCGGCGAGGGCCTTCACCGAGTCGATCAGCGCCTGCCTGGCGTCGACCGGCGCGGCGGACGTACCGGCGGCGGTGCCGTTCGAACCGGTCGAGCTGGGCGAGTCGTCGGCGCATGCGGCGGTGGCCAGGGCCAGGCTGGTGATCATACCCAGGCCAGCGACGACCCATCGGCGGCGATGCATGGAGGATCCTTTCAGGTCAGGTGAGTGCGCGCCATCGTAACCAACGCGCGGGCTACCGCGAGGCCGCCCCAGCCAGGGTGCGCAAATCGGACATCGGCGCCGCTCCGACGACGATGACGGTCCGGGCGGGCTCCAGCAGCACCAGTGCACGCTCCCCCGGCCGGGCGAGATACCGCTGCCAGGTGGTACCGGCGATGTCCAGCTGGCCGTCGGGGCGGGCCTTGCCGGTCAACTCCTGCGGCACCAGCCGGTCGGCCGGCACGTTGCCCTGGACGAGCTGCACGCCGTCACCATCCGGCGTCAGGTAGCCCAGCCGCAGCACCGCGCCGTCGGTACCGCGCTCGAACCGGGCACTGACCGTGCGCCATCCGTTGTCCAGTCCGGTTGGCTCGGCCACCGGAAACGCCCCGACGGCTCGTGCCTCGGCGATCGCCGACGTCGGATCGACCACCACCGGCTCGTCGCCGTCGAACAACACCCGGTAGACCAGCACTCCGAGGATCACGGGCACGAGCAGCACCAGCAGTGAGAGCGCCATGTCGCGGGGCGTACGGCTGGAGCGGCTGGTTTGCGCGGGCGCTGCTGTCTCCACATCACCATCCTGACAAACCCCGGGAGCGTGTCAGGATAGGGCAGCGAGGAGGTGCACCCCGTCATGACCGAGCAGCCACTCCTTCCCCGTAACCCCCAGGATCTCGACCGCAACCTCGCCCTCGACCTGGTCCGGGTGACCGAGGCGGCGGCCATGGCGGCCGGCCGCTGGGTCGGCCGCGGCGACAAGGAGGGCGGTGACGGCGCGGCCGTGGACGCGATGCGCCGCCTGATCAACTCGATCCCGATGCGCGGGGTGGTGGTGATCGGCGAGGGCGAGAAGGACAATGCCCCGATGCTCTACAACGGCGAGCGGGTCGGCGACGGGACCGGGCCCGAGGTGGACGTGGCGGTGGACCCGATCGACGGCACCACGTTGATGAGCAAGGGCATGCCGAACGCGCTCGCCGTGCTGGCGGTGGCCGAGCGCGGCGCGATGTTCGATCCCAGCGCGGTCTTCTACATGGAGAAGCTCGCGGTCGGCCCGGACTGCGCCGACGTGATCGACATCGAGGCCGGGGTATCGGAAAACCTGCGCCGGATCGCCCGGGTGAAGAAGTCCGGCATCTCCGACGTCACCGTCTGCATCCTCGACCGGCCGCGCCACGAGGCCCTGGTGCAGGAGGTACGCCAGGCTGGCGCACGGATCCGGTTCATCAGCGACGGTGACATCGCCGGTGCGATCAGCGCCGCCCGGGAACAGTCCGATGTGGACGTGCTGATGGGGATCGGCGGCACGCCCGAGGGCATCGTCGCCGCCTGCGCGCTGAAGTGCATGGGCGGCGCGATCCAGGCGAAGCTGTGGCCCCGCGACGACGCCGAGCGGGCCAAGGCGGTGGCCGCCGGGCACGACCTGGACCGGGTGCTGACCACCGACGATCTGGTGACCGGCGACAACTGCTTCTTCGTCGCCACCGGCATCACCTCCGGCGATCTGCTGCGCGGCGTGCGGTACCGGTCCGGTGGCGCCTACACCCAGTCCATCGTCATGCGGTCCAAGAGCGGCACCATCCGGTGGATCGACTCGTTCCACCGGCTGGAGAAGCTGCGGCGCTACTCCATGGTGGACTTCGACGGCGAGCCGCTGGCAGCCAAGGCCACGCTCGGCGCCTGAGACACCGAACCCCGGCCCGCGCCCGAGACGCCGAGCCCGGCCCGGTCAGGCCGCGTCGGACGAGTGACCGGGGAACAAGTGCGCCGACGGGTCGATGGCGACCGCGGCGTTGCATATCGCGGTGGCCGCCTCGCCGAAGCCGGTGGCGATCAGCCGCACCTTGCCCGGGTACTCGCAGATGTCCCCGGCGGCGAAGACGCGCGGCAAATTGGTGACCATTGTGGAGTCGACCAGGATGTGCCGCTTGTGCAGCTGGAGGCCCCACTCGGCCAGCGGGCCGAGATCCGCGGTGAACCCGAGCGCCGCGACCACCGTGTCGGCCGGCACCGTCTCGGGGTCGCCGTTCTTCACCGTGATCTCGGCTCCAGTGATCCGCTCGTCGCCGATCAGCTTCGTCACCTCGGCGTTGACCACGATGCGCACCGGCAGCTGCTGGACCTTCGCCACTGTCCCGGCGTGTGCGCGGAACTTGTCCCGGCGGTGCACCATGGTCACCGACCGGGCCACCGGGTGCAGCGCCAGCGCCCAGTCGAAGGCGGAGTCGCCACCGCCGACGATCACCACGTCCTGCCCGGCCAGGTCGTCCAGCCGGGGTACGAAGTAGACCAGGCCCTCGCCGGCGAAGCCGTCCGCGCAGGGCAGCCGGCGCGGGCTGAAGCTGCCCAGCCCAGCGGTGATGACCACCGCGCCGCACCGGAGGGAGGTGCCGTCGGAGAGCGCCATCACCGGCTTGCCGTCGGAGTAGGTCAGCTCCTGCGCCCGGATGCCGAGCAGGTACTCGGGGTGGTACGGCGCGGCCTGCTCGACCAGGTTCTTCACCAGGTCCCGGCCGCGGATCGCGGGAAAGCCGGCGACGTCGTAGATGACCTTCTCCGGGTACATCGCGGTGACCTGGCCGCCGGGCTCGGGCAAGGCGTCCACCAGCGCCACCGACAGGCCCCGGAACCCCGCGTAGTACGCGGCGTAGAGCCCGGTCGGGCCGGCTCCCACGATCGCGATGTCCACCTCGCGCATGCCCTACCACCGCCGCAACAGTTGTCGAAACGTTCGCAAGATCACCGCTGGTCCCAGTTTGCGATGAACGGTACGGCGGTCAACCGGTAGCCGACAACCGCCGTGGCGCCCGGAACAGCACCGCGGCGATCACCCCGCCGAGGAAGCCGAACAGGTGACCTTGCCAGGACACCGCGGGATCCGCCGCGCCGGGGAGGACGCCGACGACCTGCCAGCCGTAGAGCAGCCCGACCACCACACCCACCCACAGGTGCCACCAGCGCCGCTCGATCATGCCGCGGGCCAGCAACAGCCCGAGGTACCCGAAGATGACGCCGCTGGCACCGACCACCACTGTGTCCGGATCGCCGACCAGCCAAACGCCGACTCCGCTGAATACGGTGATGAACAGCGTGGCCGCGGCGAACCGGCGGGCGCCGGAGGCGAGCACGAACGTGCCGAGCAGGATCAGGGGCACGCTGTTTCCGTAGAGGTGGGCGAAGTTGAGGTGCAGCAGCGGGGCCAGCAGCACACCGTCCAGCCCGTCCAGGTGCCGCGGCCGGATGCCGCCGGTGACCACCAGGTCCTCGGCGAGCCAGTAGTCGAGCAGCTCGACACCGAACAGGACCGGGACCACCCCGCACATCACCACCAGGGCCCGGCCGATCGAGGCGTAGAAGGGCTCGGTGCCGAACCGTGCCGGCGCGTCGTCCTGGGGGCGGAGATCCGCTTGCTCCCCCACCCGCTGGCGCAGCCCGTCCGATGTCACGCCATCGTTGCTACCGCAGCCGGGCCACTAATACCAGCCGGTGTTCTGGAAGTGCTGCCAGGCGCCGCACGGCGTGTCGTACCGGTCCTCGATGTAGTTCAGACCCCACTTGATCTGCGTGGCCGGGTTGGTCTCCCAGTCGTCGCCGTACGCGGCCATCTTGCTGCCGGGCTTCGCCTGCGGGATGCCGTACGCGCCGGACGGGTTGGACGCCTTCGGGTTCCAGCCGCTCTCCCTCGTCCACAGCTTGTCCAGGCACGGCATCTGGTCGAGGTCGAAGCCGGCGTCCAGCATCAGCGCGCAACCGATCGCCCGGTTGCCGCTGTACTCCTTGCAGGAGCTGGGGATCGGGCCGAACGACGGCGGCTTGCTGCTCGCCTCCGCCGCGGCCCGGCGCTTGCGGCTGGCCTCCTCCTCGGCCCGCTTGGCCCGCTCGGCGGCCGCCTTGGCCGCCGCCGCCGCCTTCGCCGCGGCCTGCTGCTCGGCCTCCCGCTTCGCGGCCAGAGCCACCGCCTGCTCGCGCATGCGGGCCTTCATCAGGTCCCGCTCGGCCTGGTCCGCCTGCGACCAGGCCGCCGCCTCGACGCCGGTCTGCTGGGCCGCGCGGTCCTTTCCGAGGTACGCGCCGCCGGCCACGCCCGCGGCGAGCAGCCCGAGGGCCAGGGCGCGGACTCCGAACCGGCTCCACAGCCGACTCACAAGGTCGTCCCTTCGTCGGGGGCAAGGACCCGGCGCGGGCCGCATCGGCGGTGCGGACGCGCCGCGGGCGCCGGCCAGCGGGTGACCTCGGCAAAAGCCGCAAAACGCCCTTCCGGCGGAGCGCCCGTCGCTCACGATTGCGCACAGTGGCGTCCGAGGCAACCGGACTCCCGGGCCTTTGTGAGATGTGGCACGCCGCATTCAACCACAAAAGTGGATAGAAGCCGCAGTAGTTCCCTCGACCTCTCGTTACGCTCCGTACATGACATGACCACTCAGCGCGGGATGTCCTCCAGCAGGTCGGTGACCATCTCGGCGATCGGCGAGCGCTCGGACCGGGTCAGCGTGACGTGCGCGAACAGCGGATGTCCCTTGAGCGCCTCGATCACCGCGGTCACTCCGTCGTGCCGGCCCACCCGCAGGTTGTCCCGCTGGGCGACGTCGTGGGTGAGCACCACCCGCGACCCGGTCCCGATCCGGGACAGCACGGTGAGCAGGACGCCTCGCTCCAGCGACTGCGCCTCGTCCACGATGACGAACGCGTCGTGCAGGCTCCGGCCCCGGATGTGCGTCAGCGGCAGCACCTCGAGCATGCCCCGGGCCGCGATCTCCTCCAGCACGTTCTCGTGCACCAGCGCGCCGAGCGTGTCGAAGACCGCTTGGGCCCACGGCGACATCTTCTCCGCCTCGCTGCCTGGCAGGTACCCGAGCTCCTGCCCGCCCACCGGGTAGAGCGGCCGGAAGATGATCACCTTCTTGTGCTGGCGGCGCTCCATGACCAGCTCCAGGCCGGCACACATGGCCAGCGCGGACTTGCCGGTGCCGGCGCGGCCGCCGAGCGACACGATGCCGATCGACTCGTCCAGCAGCAGGTCCAGCGCGATCCGCTGCTCGGCCGACCGGCCGTGCAGCCCGAACGCCTCCCGGTCGCCGCGCACCAGCCGTACCGTCTTGTCGGGCATGATCCGGCCGAGCGCCGAGCCGCGCGGCGACTGCAGGACCAGGCCGGTGTGCACGGGCAGGTCGACTGCCTCATCGGCATTCCCGCCCGGCAGGTCGGCGATCTGCACCGCCTCCCCCGCGTACAGCGCCTTGATCTGGTCCTCGGTCAGCTCCAGGTGGGCCATCCCGGTCCACGTCGGGTCGCTGGCCTGCCCGTGCCGGTACTCGTCGGCGACCAGGCCGACGGCGGCCGCCTTGACTCGCAGCGGCATGTCCTTGGTGACCAGCGTGACGTCCCGCCCCTCGGCCGCCAGACCCAGGGCGACCGAAAGGATCCGGGCGTCGTTCGCGGCCACCTCGCGCCCAGCCCAGGTGCCGCTGTCGCCGCGGAAGCCGGGCGGCAGCACGGTGGGGTCCGCGTGGTTCAGCTCCACCCGCAGCGTGCCGCCCTGGTCGTTGACGGGCAGCGGCTGGTCCAGCCGCCCATGCTTGACCCGCAGCTCGTCGAGCCGGCGCAGCGCCTCGCGGGCGAACCAGCCGAGCTCGGGGTGATGCCGCTTGCCTTCCAGCTCGGAGATGACCACGAGTGGCAGCACCACCTGGTGCTCGGCGAAGCGGTGGAAAGCCGCCGGATCAGACAGCAGCACGGAGGTGTCCAGCACGTAGGTGCGGGCGCCGGGCTGGGCTTCAGTGCCGGGCTGGGCTTCAGAAGAGGTGGGCGGCGAGTCCGGGACGGTCTCGGGGAATCCCGCTGACTGGGTGGTCGCGCGATCGGTCACGGGCTGCTCCGGCGGGCGTGCACCTCGCCCGCGATCGGCCTCGGCCGGGTGCCCGGTCGATGGGGCGCGGTGCTGGCCCCGTCACGTAATGGTCCGGGCCCGCCGGCTGGCTTGGGATGTCCCCACGCCATGTCTAGACGCTAGCGGCAACAGGCCAGGTGGAGCCAGTAAACAAGGCGTTACGCGTGTCGCCGACCGAGTCATCCCGCCCGCAGCGCGGCTCAGCTGCCGTAGCGGCGCTGCCGGCTGGCGTACGACCGCAGGGCGCGCAGGAAGTCCACCCGGCGGAAGTCCGGCCAGTTCGCGTCGCAGAAGTAGAACTCCGAGTACGCGCTCTGCCAGAGCAGGAACCCGGACAGCCGCTGCTCCCCGCTGGTCCGGATGATCAGGTCGGGGTCGGGCTGGCCCTTGGTGTAGAGGTGCTCGGCGATGTGGTCCACGTCCAGCACCTCGGCCAGCTCCTCGATGGTCCCGCCGGCCCGGGCGTGCTCATACAGCAGCGAGCGCACGGCATCGGCGATCTCCCGCCGGCCCCCGTACCCGACCGCGATGTTCACCTGGGCCCCGCCAGTGCGCCCGACCGTCTGCTCGGCGGCCGCCTTGAGCGCGGCGGCGGTCTGCGCCGGCAGCAGGTCCAGGGCGCCGACCGTGCGCAGCTGCCACGGGTTGCCCGGCGCGGCCAGCTCACCGACGAGGTTCTCGATGATGCGCAGCAGCGGTTCCAGCTCCGCCGCCGGCCGGCTGAGGTTGTCCGTGGAGAGCAGGTAGAGCGTGACGTGCGCGATCCCCGCCTCGTCGCACCACCCCAGCAGGTCCAGGATGCGCCGCGCACCCACCCGGTGGCCGTCGTTGGGGTCGATGTACCCCATGTCCCTGGCCCATCGGCGATTGCCGTCGACCATGACGCCGACGTGCGCCGGGCGCGGCTTACCGGCCAGCCAGGAGGTGAGCCGCCGCTCGTACAGGGAGTAAGGGAGATCGCGCAGTCGCACGCCACGCAGCCTACCCACGGCGGCCCAGTTCACTCCATGCCTTGCCGGCGCCCCTTCGCGGCGGAGGCATCACTCGATGCCGAGGCGGGCCTTCAACGCGTCCAGCTCGGCCCACAGCACGCCCGGCAGCTTGTCGCCGAACTTGCTGAACCACTCCGCGACTTGCGGGATCTCCTCGCGCCACTCGTCCGGATCGACCCGCAGCGCGGCCTCCACGTCGGCGACCGGTGTGTCCAGGCCGGACAGGTCGAGCGCCTCCACCGGTGGCACCAGGCCGATCGGGCTCTCCACCGCCGGGGCGGTGCCCTCCAGCCGCTGCACCACCCACTTGAGGACCCGGCTGTTCTCCCCGTAGCCCGGCCACAGGAAGCGGCCGTCCTCGCCGCGCCGGAACCAGTTCACGTAGAAGATGCGCGGGAGCTTGGCCGCGTCGCCGCTGGCGCCCTTGCCCATCTCGATCCAGTGCCGGAAGTAGTCGCCGGCGTGGTAGCCGATGAACGGCAGCATCGCCATCGGGTCCCGGCGCACCACGCCCACCTGGCCGGTCGCCGCCGCGGTGGTCTCGCTGGACAGCGTCGCGCCGAGGTACACCCCGTGCACCCAGTCCCGCGCCTCGGTCACCAGCGGGATCGTGGTCTTACGCCGGCCGCCGAACAGGATCGCGTCGATCGGCACGCCCTTCGGGTCCTCGTACTCGGGTGCGAGCACCGGGCACTGCTTGATGGGGGTGCAGAACCGCGAGTTCGGGTGGGACGACAGCTCGCCGGAGTCGGGCGTCCAGTCCCGGCCGCGCCAGTCGGTCAGGTGCGCCGGCGGCTCGCCCATCCCCTCCCACCAGACGTCGCCGTCGTCGGTGAGCGCCACGTTCGTGAAGATCGAGTTGCCGCGGGCCAGCGTACGCATGGCGTTCGGGTTGGTCTTCCAGTCCGTCCCGGGCGCGACGCCGAACAGGCCGTACTCGGGGTTGACCGCGTAGAGCCGGCCGTCCTCGCCGAAGCGCATCCACGCGATGTCGTCGCCCAGGGTCTCGACCGTCCAACCTGGAATCGTCGGCTCCAGCATGGCCAGGTTGGTCTTGCCGCAGGCGGACGGGAACGCCGCGGCGATGTAGTGGGTGCGCTTCTCCGGCGAGGTCAGCTTGAGGATGAGCATGTGCTCGGCGAGCCAGCCCTCGTCCCGCGCCATCACGCTCGCGATCCGCAGCGAGTAGCACTTCTTGCCCAGCAGGGAGTTGCCGCCGTACCCCGACCCGTACGACCAGATCTCCCTGGTTTCCGGGAAGTGCGAGATGTACTTGGTCTGGTTGCACGGCCAGGGCACGTCCGCCTGCCCGGGCGCGAGTGGCGCGCCGACCGAGTGCAGGCACGGCACGAACGGCGCCCGGTCGCCCATCTTCTCCAGCACCGCGGCGCCCATCCGGGTCATGATGTGCATGGAGACCACGACGTACGCGCTGTCGGTGATCTCCACGCCGAACATCGGCTGCTCCGCGGTGAGCGGACCCATGCAGAACGGGATGACGTAGAGGGTGCGACCGCGCATGCAGCCGCGGTAGAGGTCGGTCATCACCCGCTTCATCTCGGCCGGCGCCATCCAGTTGTTGGTCGGGCCGGCGTCGTCCGGGTCCACTGAACAGATAAAGGTGCGCTCCTCGACGCGCGCCACGTCGGTCGGGTCGGTGCGGGCCCAGAACGAGTTGGGCTTGCGCTCGTCGTTGAGGCGCACCAGCGTGCCGGATGCCACGAGCTCGTCGGTGAGCCGACGCCACTCCGCCTCGGAGCCGTCACACCAGACCACCCGTTCGGGCGTGGTGAGTTCGGCGACCTCGCGTACCCAGGCGATCAGGGCGGCATGGTTGGTGGGGGCGGATTCGAGCCCTGGGATGACAGCCGGCGCAGCCATGACACTTCTCCTCGCGGTCGGCGATGACCTTGCCCCGTTTCGCGGTACGACGATCCCGTCGCACAGCAGCACAGGGGAGTTCAGCCCAGCGTAAGCCGGAATGGTGTAACGGGCATCACGTGAGTTAGTGAACCTCTGCACAAGCTTCGGCGGCGATGCTTTCGCACGCACATTTTCACGCTCTCATGGACAGAACTGCGCAAGGTCTCCGCCGCCAGCGCCGGGGGGCACCGGGTCCAGGGGCAACCGGTACTCTCATCCTGTGTCCGTACCTACCGCGGGCCTCATCGCCCGGCTCCGCGACCGGTTCGGCCATCTGGTCCATGAGCTGGGCAAGTTCGGCGCCGTCGGCGCCGCTTCCTACCTGGTCGACCTGGGCGTTTTCAACGCGTTCCGGGATCCGCTGGGCGCGATGTGGGCCAAGGTGGTGTCGACCGCGATTGCGGCGACCCTCGCGTTCGCCGGCAACAAGCTGTGGACGTGGCGCCATCGCGAGCATGCCAAGCTGCACCGGGCGTACCTGTTGTACTTCTTCTTCAACGCCATCGGCCTGGCGATCAGCCTGTTCTGCCTGTGGTTCAGCAACCACGTGCTCGGTGCCGAGTGGCCGGAGATCTTCCGGACCCGGCTGGCGGACAACATCTCGGCCATGGTGGTCGGCATGACGCTGGGCACGATGTTCCGGTTCTGGTCATACCGGACTTTCGTCTTTGTGGCTCGTTCGGAACAGCCTGTAGCCGAACCGGTCACCGAGGGCGCATGGAAGAGCTAACCTTACTGGGAAGATCCTAACAATCCAGGCCGTGGGCCCCGGCCCCATGGTGGCGCTCACGTATGGTGGCCGAATGGGCGTAGTGCGATTGCGGCGAGTGTCGCGGTCACTCACCGGCAGGTGGCGGAGGCTCCTTCACGAGGGGTCGAAGTTCGGCGTCATCGGCGCCTTCAACCTGGTCCTGAACTACGCGGTATTCAACCTCCTGGTGCTGACACTGTTCGCCGACGGCCAGCTCAAGGCGAACGTGGGAGCCACCATCGTGGCCACCACCAGCTCGTACTTCATGAACCGGTACTGGACGTTCCGGGACCGGCCGAAGTCCACGCTGCACCGCGAGTACGCCCTGTTCTTCCTGTTCAACCTCGCTGGCATGCTGATCGAGCTCGGGGTGCTGGGGCTGGCCAAGTACGGCCTGGGCGTCACCACACTGTTCGCGCTGAACGTGGCCAAGGGGTTCGGCATCGGTCTGGGCATGGTCTTCCGGTTCTGGACCTACCGCACCGTCGTGTTCCGCGACGCCCCAGTCGCCACGTCCGGGACGTTCTACGCGGCGGGTCCGACCCCGCCCGCCGGCTCCGACCTGACCTACCGGACGCTCGCCCCGACCGAGCCCGAGCACCCGCCGGCTCCTGCGGCGCCGCGCGGCCGCCGCCCGGTGGCGGCGGAGTTCGCCCACCTCACCGGGCCCCTGGAGAACGAGCTCGACCCGCCGCTGGACGCCGCGATCCAGGCCGAGCTGGACGCCGCCGACACCGAACTCACGGCGAACCGGACCACCCAGCGCTGACGGCGGCCCGGTCCGGCCGTCAGCGGTCGGCCCTGCCGTCACGCGTCGATTGCATGATCTCCCGCATCTCGTCCTCGCCGAGGGTGTTGCGGTCGTGGTCCTGCTCGGTCAGCTCGTAGAGCGTGGTCTGCACCCGCTCCACGTGCGGGATGTCGGTGAGCACCGTCTGCCCCCGCTCGCCCGCGGACTCGATGGTCAGCGTGCCGCAGCCGAGCAGCCGCTCGACCAGGGTCTGGTTCATGCTGTGGTCGTTGACCCGGTTGAGCGGGATGTCGCGCCGGTGCCGGGAGAAGACGCCGGTCTGCAGGAGCACCCGTTCCGTGGTGAAGACGTAGTGCGTGCTCCGCCAGACGATGTACGGCCACAGGCTGCGCCAGACCACCAGCACCAGGGCAATTGCCGCGATAGCGTACAGACCGACCATACCGCCGGTCCCGCCGGGCAGGAGCACCCAGCCGGCGACCACCGCGGCGACGGCCAGGGCCAGCACGAGCACCGGCAGGATCAACGCCTTCCAGTGGGGATGCAGGTGCAACGCGACGCGCTCGTCCTTGGTGAGCACGTCCTCCGGGAAAGCCACCTCAACCTCCTACTTTCGCTGTCGGGGTGACGGTAGCCGCTGGGCGCACGTTTTTGGCGTCACCGGACGTGCCGGATGTCGCCGGCGGCCACCGCCCGGTCCCGGCCATCCCCGGTACGCACCACCAACCGGCCATCGGAGTCCAGCTCACGGGCCGTACCGGTCAGCTCGCCACCGTCCGGCAGCAGGATCCGCACCCGCCGACCCAGCGTGTCGCAGTGCCCGGCGTACGCGGCCGCCAGGCCGCTGCGATCCGGATCGCCGCCGGCTCGCCGCCACCGCTCGTACCAAGCGGCGAACGACCGCAGCAGCGCCCGCAGGAGCAGATTCCGGTCGGTGGTCGCGGCCCCGGCGAGCGCGAGCGAGGTAGCGGCCAGCCCGTCCCCCTCCTCCGCCCTCGGGTCCCGTCCGGTACTGGCCAGCAGCTCGTCTTCGCGGAGGGTGACGTTGAGCCCGATCC
>JADGHA010000543.1 GCA_019689695.1 Micromonosporaceae bacterium
CGTCCACATCGTGCGCGACCCGGCGACCGGCGAGGTCGTCGGCGAATCCGCCGTCGCCGGTGCGGCGGACGTCGACCGCGCGGTCGCCGCGGCCGGGTCCGCCGGTCCGGCCTGGGCCCGGCGGCACCCCGACGAGCGCGCCGCCGTGCTGCTCCGGGCGGCCCAGCTGATCGAGGAGCGCGTCGACGAGATCGCCGTCGTGCTCACCCGCGAACAGGGCAAACCCGTCCCGGACAGCCGCAAGGAGATCCTCTTCGGCGCACAGGTCATGCGCTACTACGCCGAGGAGGGGAGACGGGTCGGCGGGACCCTACGGCAGTCGAGCCGGCCCGACGTGAAGAGCGTGGTGTCCTACGCCCCGGTCGGCGTGGTCGGCGCGATCGTGCCCTGGAACTACCCGGTCGACCTGTACTGCTGGAAGGTCGCCCCCGCACTGGCGGCCGGCTGCCCGGTGGTGGTCAAACCGCCGGTGGAGACGCCGCTCGCGGTGGGACTCGTGGTCCGCTGCCTGGTCGATGCCGGGCTGCCCGACGGCGTGCTGTCCGACCTGCCGGGCGCGGTGGCGGCGGGCCAGCGCCTGGTCACCCACCCGGACGTCCGCATGGTCACCGCCACCGCCTCCACGGCCACCGGGCAGGCGATCATGGCCGCGGCCGCGCCCGGCCTCAAACGGCTCTCGCTCGAACTCGGCGGCCAGACCCCGTTCATCGTGCTGCCGGACGCCGACATCCCCGCCGCCGCCGCCGCGGCGGCACGGCGATCGTTCTCGAACATGGGTCAGATCTGCATCGCGGTCAACCGCATCCTCGTCGCGGACCGCGTCGCCGACCAGTTCGTCGCCGCCCTCGCCGCAGAGACCGAGCGGATGCGACTCGGCCACGGGATCACCCCGGGGATCGAGTACGGCCCAGTGCTCAACCAGGCGGTCCGGCGACGCGCCGAGGAACACATCGAGGATGCCCGTGGCCGGGGAGCCACAGTGGTCACCGGCGGCGCCGCGCCGCGTGGCGACGAGTTCGAACGCGGCACGTTCTACCTCCCCACCGTGCTCGACCACGTGCCGCTCGGCGCGCGCGTCATGCGGGAGGAGACGTTCGGGCCCGTCGCCGCGGTGCACCGCGTCGCCGACGACGCCACCGCCCTGGAGGTCGCGAACAGCACTCCCTACGGGCTCGCCGCCTACCTGTACACCGCCGACCTCGAACGGGCCTGGGCGATGGCCGACCGGCTGGAGTTCGGTGCCGTCGGCATCAACATCAACGACGTCACCGAGCTGCAGGCACCCTTCGGCGGCTGGAAGCTGTCCGGCTTCGGCCGCGAGCTCGGGCCCGAGGGGCTCATCACCTACCTCCACCAGCGCCACGTGCGCATGCGGGTCCGCCCACTCGCGTCGTGAGGAGTCCGAGATGCCAGTCCCCAGCCACGCCGCGCCCACCGGGCACGCCAACGGGCAGGTGCCCGACCGCCCGGCCGCGGCCACCGACCCGGCAGGTGCGTCGTGAGCGCACCGCTGCCGCTCGACGGTGTGTTGGTCGCCGACTTCAGCCGGGTGCTGGCCGGACCGCTGGCCACGATGACCCTGGCTGACCTCGGCGCCACCGTCATCAAGGTCGAACGACCGGGTACGGGTGACGACACCCGCGCATGGGGGCCGCCGTGGACCGCCCACGCCTCGTCCTACTTCGAGTGCGTGAACCGCTCCAAGCGCAGCATCACCCTCGACCTGGCCGACCCCGACGACCTGGCCGCCGCCCAGGAACTCGTCCGCCGGGCCGATGTGGTGGTGGAGAACTTCCGCTCCGGCGTCCTCGACCGCCACGGCCTCGACTACGACACCGTCCGGGCCACCAACCCGCGCGTGGTCTACTGCTCGATCACCGGTTTCGGCCGATCAGCCGGCGCGGACCTGCCCGGGTACGACTTCGTCGTGCAGGCCGTCGGGGGGCTGATGAGCGTCACCGGAGACCCGGACGGCGAACCGACGAAGGTCGGCGTCGCCCTCGTCGACGTCCTGACCGGCAAGGACGCGGTCATCGGGATCCTGGCCGCGCTCCGCCACCGCGACCGCACCGGCTCCGGTCAGCGGGTGGAAGTCGACCTGCTCTCCAGCTGCCTTGGTGCCCTGGTCAACCAGGCAGCCGGATACCTGGCCACGGGAGACAGCCCACGCCGGCTCGGCAACCGGCACCCGAGCATCGCGCCGTACCAGACGCTGCGCTGCGCGGACGGGCTGCTCGCCGTCGCCGTCGGCAACGACGCACAGTTCCGCGCACTGGCCGAGGCCGTGGGGCGGCCCGATCTGAGCGGCGACCCCCGGTTCGCCACCAACCCCGCCCGGGTACGGCACCGCGACGAGCTCGTCACCGCCCTGGAAGCCGCGCTCGGCCAGCGGGCGGTCGCCGAATGGGAACCCGTTCTGCAGGCCGCTGGCGTGCCGTGCGGGCAGGTCAAGGACATCGGCGCGGCGCTGGCCTACGCCACCGACCTCGGCCTGGAGCCGGTGCATCACCTCGGCGGCGGACACCTGCCCCAGGTACGCAACCCGGTCCGCCTGTCGGCCACCCCACCGGCCGCGCCCAGCCCGCCACCCCGACTCGGCGAGCACACCCAGGATGTGCTTGCCTGGCTACGCAACCCCATTC
>JADGHA010000037.1 GCA_019689695.1 Micromonosporaceae bacterium
CGCACGGACCGTCGACCGGGCGGCGGCCGCCGAGCCTGCGGCGGCGAACGCCTGACCCTGGTCAGCGCATGGTGTAGACGAGGATCGGGTCGCCGCTGTTCTTCTGCAGCTCCACCTTCTCGATGTCGTCGTACGCGAAGTGCGTCATCCCGGAGAGGGTCAGGTCGGCGCCCGGCCCCGCTGTCCAGGATCCCAGCTGGTCCTTGGTGCCGTCCGCGCCGACGGCCACCAACCGGTAGGTGAAGCTGCGCTCACCCCACTCGCTGTCCTTGGCGTACGTGCAGTGCATCCGCACCTCGGTGCCGGCGGTGGTCGTCGTCAAGGCCAGCTCGGCGTTGACCGGTGTCTCGCTGACCTTGGTCATCGCCGTCATCGCCACCGGCCGGTCCGGCCGCACCGGCTCGTTCCGGTTGGCCGTGAAGCCGAAGCTGGCGAACGTCGCGACGCCGGCGGCGGCGACGGCGGCCGCGGCCATCCGCCAGCGACGCGCCCACGCCTCGCGGCGGCGGCTGCGGGTGGCCGCCTCGATCAGCTTCGGCAGCCGCGACTCGGAGGCTTCGTAGCCGTCCTCGCTGCCCACGATCTGGCTGGCCGCGGTGGCGTCCAGCCGGCCGAGCAGCCCGGGCAGCACGGCAATCTCGGCAACCGCCTCCCGGCAGACCCCACACACGGCCAGATGGCGCTCGTAGGCAGTGCGCTCGGCCGGGGCGAGCGAACCCAGGACGTACACGCCTGCTTCGCGCGCGTACTCACAATGCATCACCTCGCCCCGGGTCATCCCAGCACCCCCATCTCCTCCAGAACCAAGCGCAGCGACCGCAGTGCGTAATGGGTGCGGGACTTCACCGTGCCCGGTGGCACCCCGAGCAGGGCCGCCGCCTCCGCCACCGACCGCCCCTCGTAGAAGCAGTGCACCAGCACCTCCCGGTGCGACCGGGAGAGCCGGGCCAGGGCCTCGGCGAGGGTCCACGCCTCCACCGCGCGGTCGGTTTCGTCAGTGACCGCGGATGGCTCCGGGACCGAGTCGGTGACCACCTCGCCGACCCGGACCGAGCGGCGCCGCCAGGCGTCGATGGCCAGGTTCCGGGCGGTGGTGAACAGCCAGGCGCGGACCGAGCCACGGCTGGGGTCGAGCGAGTCGGGATGCCGCCAGGCCCGCAGCAGCGTCTCCTGGACCAGGTCCTCGGCCCGCTGGCTGTCGCCGTTGGCGAGCCGGAGCGCGTGTGCGAACAGGGCGTCGCCGTGTTCGGCGTGAAGCGCACGTAGCAGCTCTGTGTCCTGTTCGGTCACGGCGAACCGTCCTGTCGCTAGCGGGCCCACCCTCGGCCGACGATCCCGTCTGCCCAGTGTTTACGCAGGCGGCGGGCCTTCGGTTCAGCAACCGCCCACCCCGTGGCCGGCTCCCGGCGGCTACGGATTGGCCCGCTCCTCGGCGGCCAGCACCTCGGCCAGGGTGCGTGCGGTGGCCAGCAGCCGGGTCCGTACCGCCGGGGCGTTGGCCAGCAGCTCGGCGGCGGGCATCGCGCAGGCCAGCACCACCCGCCGCTCCATGTCCCGGTCGTTGGTCACGGTGACCGCACCGCACGCCAGGCCGGTGCGGAACTGGCCGATCTCCAGCTGCATGCCGCGGCGTTCCCCGGCCGCGATGTCGGCGTCGAACGCTTCGGGAGAGGTCAGCGTGGCCGGCGTGAACGGCCGCATGCCCCACTCCTTCAGGTAGCGGGACCGCTGTTCCGGGCTGAGTGTGGCGAGCAGCCCTTTCCCCAGCGCGGTGGCGTGCGCGCCGTCGTCGAATCCGGGGATCAGGTCCTCGACGTACGGCGAGCGGGGCCCCTCGGCCACCGCGGTGATCGCCACCCGGCCGCCGACGAACCTGGCCAGGTAGTGGCTGTATCCGGTCTCGGCCGCGGCGCGGCGCAGCCCCTCACCGACGCTGGCCGGGCCCCGGAACGCGGTGACCAGCTCGCGGAACCGGTCCGCCACCTCCAGGCCGACCACGTAGGTGCCGTCCTCGCGACGGATCACGTAGCCCTCGTACGCCAAGGTCCGCACCAGGTGGTACGTGGTTGCCACGGTGAGCTCGCAGCGGCGTGCGATCTGTTTGACCGTCAGGCCGCGCGGCGCTCTGCCCACCGCCTCCAGGACCCGCAATGCTCGCGACACACTGCGGATCAGGTCCGAAGGTTCTGCCAGAGGATCCCGCACAAGTCCTCCACCTCCACCGCCGTGGACTTACACCATATGAAAAAGTCGTGCGGAGCGAAACGCCCATTCATCAGCAGAAGCCGAGCCGGGGCGGAAATCCGCCTACCCCCAAGCCGAGCACACCGCCGCTGACGAGGCAGGACGCGACTTCTCGAGGGAGGGGCCGTGGCCCCGAGTGACATAACGCACTCGTACCGGCGGACCGCAGCGGTTGAGCGGTCGGTGTAGCCGCTGCCGGTTGTGCACGCCGTCCCTGACGCCGTATGCGACAGCCCAGGAAAAGGTGGCGTCAGCCGGTGCGGTCGGCGATGAAGTCGCACAGCGACTCCAGCGCCCGGCGGGCCGGGATGTCCGGCAGGCCGGCGACCTGGCTGCGCGCCTCCTCGGCGTAGGTCCGGACCGTCTCGCGCGCCCGCTTGAGCGCGGCCGACTCGCGCAGCAGCGCCAACGCCTCCGCGTGCTCGGCGTCGTCGGTCACCGCACCGGCGGCGAGAATCTCGCGCAGCCGCAGCGACACCGCGTCCTGCTCATCCGAGGCCAACGCGTAGAGCACCGGCAGGGTCGGGATGCCTTCCCGCAGGTCGGTCCCTGGCGTCTTGCCCGACTGCTGCGAGTCGGACGCGATGTCCAGCAGGTCGTCGGAGAGCTGGAACGCGGCACCGATCGTCTCGCCGTACCGGGCGAGCGCCTCGACCTGCGCCGGTGGCACGCCCCCGAACATGCCGCCGAACCGCGCGGACGTCTCGATCAGCGACGCCGTCTTGTCCGAGACCACCCGCAGGTAGTGGGCGATCGCGTCCTCGCCGGCGCGCGGGCCGACCGTCTCGGCGATCTGGCCGTGCACCAGGCGGGCGAAGGTGCGCGCCTGGATGTGCACCGCCTCGGTGCCCAGCCCGGCCACGATGTCCGCCGCCCGGGCGAACAGGTAGTCGCCGACCAGGATCGCCACCGAGTTGGTCCAGCGGGAGTTGGCGCTGGGCGCACCACGGCGCACCGGCGCCTCGTCCATCACGTCGTCGTGGTAGAGCGTCGCGAGGTGCGTCAGCTCCACCACCACCGCGCCGGCCACGACCTCCGGCGCGGTCGGATCGCCGAAGTACGCGCACAGCGCGAGCAGCAACGGGCGGAACCGCTTGCCGCCGGCGTCCACCAGGTGCCGGGCGGCCTCGCTGACGAACGGGTCCGCGCTGAGCACGCCGACCCGCAGCTGCTTCTCGACCTCGGCGAGGGTGGCGCGCAGGGAGGCCTCCAGCTCGGGGTCGTCGAACTCGAGCCCGATCGAGGTCAGGCTGCTCAAGACCGGCTCCCGATGCCCGCCATCAGCCGCAGTCGCCACGCCTCCACGATGCCATACGGCTCCGGACCGGCAACTAGAGGTCTCCCGTCGATCATGAGGTTGACGACGCGGAATGTGCGTCTTGCCGCTACTCACTTCAGGGCGACGGTCAGGGCTGGGCCGATGGTGCAAGCGTGCGGGGTCAGCGGACGAACTCGGCGGCCTTGGTACTCAGGTCCAGCAGCGGCGCCGGGACCAGGCCCAGCACCAGCGTGGCGGCCACGCCGATGGCCAGGCCGGTCGAGGTGAGCACACCCGGGATGGAGACGGTCGGGGTGGACTCCGCCGGCTCGGACAGCCACATCATCACCACCACCCGCAGGTACGGGAAGGCGAGCACCATGCTGGTGATCACGCCGGCCACCACCAGCCAGGTCTGCCCGTCGTCCAAGGCCGCCGCGAACACCGCGAACTTGCTGGTGAACCCGGAGGTCAGCGGGATGCCGGCGAAGGCGAGCAGGAGGAAGGTGAAGGCGGCGGCGAACACCGGGGAGCGGCGGCCCAGCCCGGCCCAGCGGGACAGGTGGTTGGCCTCCCCGTCGGCGTCCCGCACCAGGGTCAGGGTGCCGAACGCGGCCAGCACCGTGAAGCCGTACGCGACCAGGTAGAACATCGACGACGACAGGCCGTCCTTGCTCATCGCGAGCACGCCGACCAGCAGGTAGCCGGCGTTGGCGATGGACGAGTAGGCGAGCAGCCGCTTGAGGTCGGTCTGGGTGACCGCGAACACCGCGCCGACCAGCATGGTGAGGATGGCGACGACGCCCAGCACCGGCCGGTAGTCCCAGGAGACCCGGTCGAAAGCCACGTAGAGCACCCGCAGCAGCGCCCCGAACGCGGCGACCTTGGTGCACGCGGCCATGAACCCGGTGACCGGCGTCGGCGCGCCCTGGTACACGTCCGGGGTCCAGACGTGGAACGGCGCGGCCGCCGCCTTGAACAGCAGGCCGATGGAGAGCAGTGCGAGACCGCCGTACAGCAGCGCGTTGCTGCGGTCGGAGCCGAGCGCGGCGGCGTGGATGCCGGCGAAGTCGACCCGGCCGGCGAAGCCGTAGATGAGCGCGATCCCGAACAGGAAGAAGCCCGAGGAGTACGAGCCGAGCAGGAAGTACTTCAGCGCCGCCTCCTGCGACAGCAGCCGCCGGCGGCGGGCCAGCGCGCACATCAGGTACAGCGGCAGGGAGAAGACCTCCAGCGCGACGAACATGGTCAGCAGGTCGTTGGCGGCGACGAACAGCTCCATGCCGCCGATCGCGAACAGCATCAGCGGGTAGACCTCGGTGGCGCCCGGGCGGACGACCTGCCGGCGGTCCGGCTCCGAGCCGGCGATCAGCGCGGCCTGCGCGACGAACGGGCCACCCGCCTCCAGCGAGCGCTCGCCGACGAACAGCAGTGCCACCAGGCCCAGCGCGAGGATGGCACCCTGCAGGAACACCGTGGGCCCGTCGACCGCGATCGCGCCGCCGGCGGTGATGGTGCGGGTGCCCGCCTGCGTGATCACCGCCACGCCCGCGGCCACCACACCGGCCAGGCTGAGGCCGAGCTGGACCGGGTAGCGCCGCTCGCGGGGCACGAACGCCTCGATGAGGATCCCGGCGCATGCCGCGCCGAACAGGATCAGCATCGGCGCCAGCGCCGCGTAGTTGATGTGCGGCAGCTGAAGGTCACTCATTTGCCATCTCCGGAAGCGGTCGTCGGGCCGGGGTCGTGGGCGCCGATGTCGCTCAGCGTCGCCTGCACCGCCGGATTCACCACGTCGGTCACCGGCTTCGGGTAGAAGCCGAGCAGCAGGATCAGCGCGATCAGCGGGGCGACCACCACGGTCTCCCGCATCGACAGGTCCTTCTTCATGCCGTCCACGTTGGACAGGGCCGGGTTCAGCGCGCCCTGGGTGGTGCGTTGAATCATCCACAGCACGTACGCGGCGGCGAGGATGATGCCGGCGGTGGCGATGACGGCGGCCGGCTTGTTCACCGTGAACGCCCCGATCAGCACCAGGAACTCGGAGACGAACGGCGCGGTGCCGGGCAGCGCCAGCGACGCCATCCCGGCGACCAGGAAGACGCCGGCCAGTGCCGGCACCAGCTTGCCCGCCCCACCGAAGTCGCTGACCAGCGCCGAGCCGCGGCGGGCCACCAGCATGCCGACCACCAGGAAGAGCAGGCCGGTGGCGAGACCGTGGTTGATCATGTAGAGCACGGCGCCGGTGCCGCCCTGGGTGGTGAACGCGAAGATGCCCACCCCGATGAATCCAAAGTGGGCGATGGAGGTGTACGACACCAGGCGCTTGAGGTCTTTCTGGCCGATCGCGAGCAGGGCGGCGTAGATGACGCCGATCACCGCCAGGGTCAGCGCCAGCGGCGCGAAGTAGTGCGACGCCTCCGGGAACAGCGGAAGGCAGTACCGCAGGATGCCGAAGGTGCCGACCTTGTCCAGCACGCCGACCAGCAGCGCGGCGGCGCCCGCCGGCGCGGCGCCACCGGCATCCGGCAGCCAGGTGTGGAACGGGAAGAACGGCGCCTTGATGGCGAACGCCACGAAGAAGCCGAGGAACAGCCAGCGGGCGGTGGTGGTGTCGATCTCCGCGTTGGTCAGCGCCTGCCAGTCGAGGGTGTGCCCGCCGACCGCCCACAGGCCGATGATCGCGGCGAGCATGAACAACCCGCCGACCAGCGAGTAGAGGAAGAACTTCACCGCCGCGTACTGGCGCTGGTGCCCGCCGTACGAGCCGATGAGGAAGTACATCGGCACCAGCATCACTTCGAAGAACACGTAGAACAGGAAGACGTCGGCCGCGGCGAAGACGCCGATCATCGTGCCTTCCAGGGCCAGCAGCAGCGCGAAATACGCCGGCACGCTGCGCCTGCCGGTGTCCGCGTCGTGCCAGGAGGCCAGGATCACCAGGGGCACCAGGACCGCGATGAGCAGCAGCATCACCAGGGCGATGCCGTCCGCGGCGAAGGTGAAGTTGACCCCCCAGGCGGGCACCCACTTGTACGACTCACGGAACTGGAACCGGGCGCCGTCGGCCTTGAACGCCACCCACATGACGATGCCCAGTACCAGCACCGCCACCGACCACAGCAGCGCGACCTGCTTGGCCAGCTCGGGCCGGCGGCGCGGCAGGAGGGCGACGACCAGCGCGCCGGCCAGCGGCGCCAGGGTCAGCACGGAAAGGAACGGGAACCCCGCGTCACTCATGACAGCCATCCGTAGTTCACGGCGAGGAAGGCGGCTACCACCAGCAGCGCGCCGGTCAATATGGACGTCGCGTACGACCGTACGAATCCGGTCTGCAGCCGGCGCAGCCGGCCCGATCCGCCGCCGACGGTGGCGGCCAGGGCGTTGACCAGCCCGTCGATGCCCTTGCTGTCCAGGTAGACCAGGGCCCGGGTCAGGTAGATGCCCGGCTTCTCGAACACGGCCTCGTTGAACGCATCCGTGTACAGGTTCTTCCGGGCGGCGGTCACCACCGGGCCGGCCGGCTGCTCGACCAGCGCCGTGCCGTTGCGGAACAGCGCCCAGGCCAGCGCCCCACCGAGCACAGTGAACACGATGGAGAGCGCGGTGATCACGCCGTGCGGCATGACCGCCTCCCGCTCGGCATGCTCACCGAGCACCGGGGTCAGCCAGTCGGTCACCGACAGGGCCGACACCATCAGCCCGCCCGCGGCGACGGAGCCCACCGCGAGCAACACCAGCGGCACGGTCATCACCGGCGGCGACTCGTGCGGGTGCTCGATATCGTCGGTCCACCGCTTCGGCCCGTGGAAGGTGAGCCAGAACAACCGGGTCATGTAGAAGGCGGTGATCGCGGCGCCGAGCAGCGCGGCCCAGCCGAACAGCCAGGCGGTCCAGCCCTCCCGCTCGAACGCGGCCACGATGATCGGCTCCTTGGTGAAGTAGCCGGACAGCGGCGGGAGACCGATGATGGCCAGCCAGGCCACCAGGAACGTGCCGTAGGTGATGGGCATGTACCGCCACAGGCCACCGAAGCGCCGGATGTCGGTCTGGTCGTGCATGGCGTGCATCACCGAGCCGGCGCCGAGGAACAGGCCGGCCTTGAAGAAGCCGTGCGCCAGCAGGTGGATGATGGCCAGCGCGTACGCCCCGCCGCCCAGGCCGACGCCGAGGAACATGTAGCCGATCTGGCTGACCGTGGACCAGGCGAGCACCCGCTTGATGTCGTCCTTGGCGCAGCCGATGATGCACCCGATCAGCAGCGTGAGCGCGCCGACTGCGACCACGAAGGTCTGCGCGGTGGAGTTGGCGTTGAAGATGGGGTTGGACCGGGCGATCAGGTACACCCCGGCGGTCACCATGGTGGCCGCATGGATCAGCGCGGAGACCGGGGTCGGGCCCTCCATCGCGTCCGGCAGCCAGGCCTGCAACGGGAACTGGCCGGACTTGCCGCACGCGCCGAGCAGGAGCAGCAGCCCGAGGGCGAGCAGGGTGCCCTCACCGAGCCGCCCCACCCCGGCGAAGACGTCTGCGTACTGCGTGGAGCCGAGCGTGGCGAACATCAGGAAGATGGCGATGACCAGCGCCGCGTCGCCGACCCGGTTCATCACGAACGCCTTCTTGCCCGCGGTCGCCGCCGACGGCCGGGTGTACCAGAAGGCGATCAGCAGGTACGAGGCGACGCCCACGCCCTCCCAGCCGACGTAGAGCATCACGTAGTTGTTGCCCAGCACCAGCAGCAGCATCGCGGCCACGAACAGGTTGAAGTAGCCGAAGAAGCGCCGCCGCCCGCCGTCGCCGGCCATGTAGCCGACCGCGTACACGTGGATGAGGAAACCGACCCCGGTGATCAGCAGGACGAAGACCGCCGACAGCGGGTCGAACAGCAACCCCACGTCCACCTTGAGGCCGCCGACCGGCATGTACTGGTAGAGGTCGACCGAGTGCGACCGGTCATCCTGGCCGCGCAGGGTGATGAAGTAGCTCAGGCCGAGGACGAACGCCACGCCCACGCTGGCGCAGCCGAGCCAGTGCCCCCACCGGTCGGCCCGCCGGCCGAGCACCAGCAGCACCCCGGCGCTCACCAGCGGGATGGCGATCAGCAGCCACACGCTGTCCAGGTAGGACATTCCAGACCTCAGTACTTGAGTAGGTTCGCGTCGTCGACGCTGGCCGACCTACGCGTGCGGAAGATGGACATGATGATGGCGAGGCCGACCACGACCTCCGCGGCGGCGACGACCATGACGAAGAACGCCATGATCTGGCCGTCCAGCCCGCCGTTGATCCGGCTGAACGTGATCAGCGCCAGGTTCGCCGCGTTCAGCATCAGCTCGATGCACATGAACAGCACGATCGCGTTGCGCCGGACCAGCACGCCGACCGCGCCGATGGTGAACAGCGCGGCGGCGAGGACGACGTACCACTCTGGAGTCATCGTTCGGTTCCCTTGGGGGTTTTCTCCGAGGAGGTGAGTTCCCGGGTCGGCAGGATCCGCGAGATGCTGCGGTCGGCTGAGGTGCCGTCGGGCAGCATCGCCGGGGTGGCGACCGAGTCGGAGGTGGCGTAGACGCCGGGGCCGGCCTTGGGGCCCGGGTAGTTGCCGGGGGCGAACCGCTCCCGCATCCGGGCCGCCTGGTCCCGCTTGTCCTCCTTGCGCCGCTCCACGTGGGCCAGCAGCATGGCGCCGACCGCGGCGGTGATCAGCAGCGCGGAGGTCACCTCGAACGCGAAGACGTACTTGGTGAACAGCAGGCTGGCGATGCCCTGCACGTTGCCGTTCTCGTTGGCCTGCTCCAGCCCGGCCGGCGGGGTGTCACGCAGTGCCCGGTAGACGCCGGTGCAGACCAGGCCGGCGAAGCCCAGGCCCAGCGCCACGGCGGCGACCCGCTGCCCGCGCAGCGTTTCGATCAGCGAGTCCGAGGCGTCCCGGCCGACCAGCATCAGCACGAACAGGAAGAGCATCATGATCGCGCCGGTGTAGACGATGATCTGCACCATGCCGATGAACGGGCCGGCCTGCATCACGTAGAACACGCCCAGGCTGAGCATGGTGAGCACCAGCCACAGCGCGGAGTGCACCGCGTTGCGGGCCAGCACCATGCCGAGGGCGCCGATCAGCGCGATCGGACCGAGGATCCAGAAGACCACCTTCTCGCCGGTGGCCATCTCCCCTGCCGCGGCGGCCAGCACGGTACTCATGCGAGCACCTCCCCCAGGATCTCCGCACGTTCCCCGAAAGTACGGGAGCGGAAATCCAGAACTCCGGATCTTGCCGGATGGTGGGTCATGCCGCACCTCCGGTGGCGTCGGCGCTCTCCGCGCTGGCCCAGGGCGCCCGCTCGGCCCCGGCCGAGGTGCCCGGGTTGGTGAGCGCGCCGACGTAGTAGTCCTTCTCGGTGTCGCCCAGCCGCATCGGGTGCGGCGGCCGCTCCATGCCGGGCAGCAGCGGCGCGAGCAGCTGCTCCTTCGTGAAGATCAGATCCCGCCGGTTGTCCCGGGCCAGCTCGAACTCGTTGCTCATGGTCAACGACCGGGTCGGGCAGGCCTCGATGCACAGCCCGCAGAAGATGCACCGGGCGTAGTTGATCTGGTAGACCGCGGCGTACCGCTCGCCCGGCGAGAAGCGCTGCTCCTCGGTGTTGTCCGCACCCTCGACGTAGATCGCGTCGGCCGGGCAGGCCCACGCGCACAGCTCGCAGCCGATGCACTTCTCCAGGCCGTCCGGATGCCGGTTGAGGATGTGCCGGCCGTGGTAGCGCGGCGCGGTCGACGGCGGCACATCCGGGTACCGGGTGGTGACGACCTTGCGGAACATGTGCGAGAAGGTCACCCCGAAGCCCTTGACCGGGTCGGCGATTCCCATCTCAGCCCTCCTTCTCCTCGGGCTGCCCGCCCGCCGACGGACCGCCCACTGTGGCCGGTTGCCGCTCCGCGACCTCGCGGCGGACCCGCGGCGACGGCGGCACCTGCAGGTCGATCGGCGGCACCGGGAAGCTGCCCGGCGGCCGGGCGTCCACCTGCTCCTGCAGCGGCACCTCGGGCTCCGGCCGGCGGGTCGGCCAGAGCATCGCGATCAGCAGCGCGGCCAGGGCCACCCCGCCGATCACCAGCAGCCGGTCCCGGGTCCGCCAGTCGTTGATCACGTTGATGCCGGCCAGCAGGAGGATCCACACCAGGTTCACCGGCAGGAGCACCTTCCAGCCCAGGTGCATGAACTGGTCGTACCGTAGCCGGGGCAGCGTACCGCGCAGCCAGACGAAGACGAACAGCAGCACGGCCACCTTGCCGAAGAACCACAGCAGCGGCCACCAGCCGGAGTTCGCGCCGGACCAGAGGGTGATCGGCCAGGGCGCCCGCCAACCGCCGAGGAACAGCGTGGTCGCCACCGAGGAGACGACCAGCATGTGCACGTACTCGGCCATCATGAACAGCGCCCACTTCAGCGACGAGGCGTACTCGGTGAAGTAGCCGCCGACGATCTCGCTCTCGCCCTCCGGCAGGTCGAACGGCGCCCGGCCGGTCTCCGCGACCGCGGAGACGAAGTAGATGAGGAAGCTGGGCAGCAGCAGCAGCGCGTACCAGCTGGGCGCGTTGACCGGTCCCCAGCTGGTGTCGTTGCCGGCCTGCGCGGCGACGATCTGGCTGGTGGACATCGAGCTCGCGGTCAGGAAGACGGCCACGATGGACAGGCCCTGGGCCACCTCGTACGAGATCATCTGGGCCGACGCCCGCAACCCGCCGAGCAGCGGGTACGGCGAGCCGGAGGCCCAACCGGCGAGCACCGTGCCGTAGACCGCGATCGAGGAGACGGCGAGGACCAGCAGCACGGCGACCGGGATGTCGGTGACCTGAAGCGGAGTGTGGTGGCCGAAGATGCTCACCATCGGCCCGAACGGGATCACCGACAGCGCGGTGAAGCCGCAGACCACCGAGATGGTGGGAGCCAGGAAGTACACGACCTTGTCCGCCGCCCGCGGCATGATGTCCTCTTTGAAGGCCATCTTCAGGCCGTCGGCCAGCGTCTGCAGCAGGCCGAACGGGCCGTGCCGGTTGGGGCCTGGCCGGACCGCCATCCGGGCCACCACCCGGCGCTCCATCCAGACGCCGAGCAGCGTCCCGACCAGGCCGAAGAGGAACGCGAAGACGATCTTTATGATGATCAGCCACCACGGGTCATGGCCGAAGCTGGCCAGCGTGGGGTCCTGAGCGAGGGTCATCGCTCGCCTCCGGGAGAGATGGTTACCACTGCCCCGGCGGTGACGCCGAGGGTGCGCCGCACGGTCGCGCCGGGCGAGTTGGTCGGCAGCCAGACCACTCCGTCCGGCATCTCGGTGATCGATGCGGGAAGGGTGAGCGAGCCCGGGTACGAGTGCTCGGCATCACTGGTCGCCGTGGCCGCCGCCACGGTCACCGGGTCGCCGTCGGCGACGCCCAGCCGCTCGGCGGTGCCCTTGGAGATGCGGGCCACCGGCGGGCGGGCGGTGCCGCCCAGGTACTCATCGCCCTCGAGCAGGCTGCCGAGGTCGATCAGCTGGTGCCAGGTCGCCAGCACCGCCTCCCCGTCGCCCGGCGAGGGAACGGGAGCCGGCGCGACCGTCGGCGGGTACGGCCGGGACGACCGGGTCGGCGGCATCGAGGCGAGCTCGCGGCGGATCGCGGTCACGTCGCCGGTGTTCAGCTCGACGCCGAGCTGAGCGGCGAGCGCGTCGAGGACCCGGGCGTCGCTCATCGCGGCGCCGCCGGTGCTGCCCGAGTTCGCCGCGGGCCGGTTCAGGACCTGTGCGAAGGTGCGCAGCCGGCCCTCCCAGTTGACGAAGCTGCCCGCCTTCTCCACCACCGCCGCGACCGGGAAGACCACGTCCGCCCGCCGGGTCACGGCGCTGTGCCGCAGCTCCAGGCTGACCAGGAAGGGCACCTGGTCCAGCGCCCGCTCGGCCGCCCGCGGGTCGGCCAGGTCGGCCGGGTCCACCCCGGCCACCACGAGCGCGCCGATCCGGCCGGCGTTCACCGCGGCGACGATCTGGTCGGTGTCCCGGCCCACCTGGCTGGGGATGACCCCCGCGGCCAGGTCCCAGACCCCGGCCAGTTCGGCACGGGCCGCCGGGTCGGTGACCGGGCGGCCGCCGGGCAGCAGGTTGGGCAGGCAGCCGGCGTCGACCGCGCCCCGGTCGCCGGCCCGGCGCGGGATCCAGGCCAGCTTCGCCCCGGTCTCCCCGGCCAGCTTCGCAGCCGTGGAGAGTCCACCCGGGACGGTCGCCAGTCGCTCGCCGACGAACAGGATGGCGCCCGGGGTGGCCAGCGCCTCGCGCAGCGTCTCCAGCGCCGCCGGCTCGGCGCCCGGCACCGTGGCCACCAGCGTCGCGTTCAGCTTTTCGAAGCCCCGCGACCGGAACGGCGCCACCGCGTACACCTGCTGGCCCCGCTTGCGCACCGCCTTGCGCATCCGCAGGAACAGGATCGGGCACTCCTCCTCCGGCTCCAGCCCGACCACCACCGCGACCGGGGCCGCCTCGACGTCGGTGTAGGTCACGTCGGTGACGTTCACCACGGACGAGGCGAGGAACTCGGTCTCCTCCACGGACAGCGGCCGGGCCCGGAAGTCGATGTCGTTGGTGCGCAGGGCCACCCGCGCGAACTTCGCATACGCGTACGCGTCCTCCACGGTGAGCCGGCCGCCGGTCAACACCCCGATGCCGTGTGCACCGTCCCGTGCCGCCCGCAGCCCGTCTGCGGCGACGGCCAGCGCCTCCGACCAGGAGGCCTCGCGCAGCTCACCGGTGGCGGCATCCCGGACCAGCGGGGTGGTGATCCGGTCGGTCGCGGTGGCGTACCGGAAGCCCCACCGGCCCTTGTCGCAGTTCCACTCCTCGTTGACCTGCGGGTCGTCGCCGGCCAGCCGGCGCAGCACCTTGCCCCGCCGCCAGTCGGTGCGCTGGGCGCACCCGGCCGCGCAGTGCTCGCACACACTGGGTGTGGAGACCAGGTCGAACGGGCGCGCGCGGAACCGGTACTGCGTACCGGTGAGCGCGCCGACCGGGCAGATCTGCACGGTGTTGCCGGAGAAGTAGGAGTTGAACGGCTCCGCGGGGTCGATGCCGATCTGCTCGGCCGAGCCGCGCTCCATCAGGTCGATGAACCGGTCGCCGGCGATCTGGTCGGAGAACCGGGTGCAGCGCTGGCACAGCACGCACCGCTCGCGGTCCAGCAGCACCTGGGTGGAGATCGGGATGGGCTTGCGGTACTCCCGCTTCTCGTCGCGGAAGCGGGTGTCCACCCGCCCGGTGGACATCGCCTGGTTCTGCAGCGGGCACTCGCCGCCCTTGTCGCACATCGGGCAGTCGAGCGGGTGGTTGATCAGGAGGAACTCCATCTGCCCGGCCTGGGCCTTCCTCGCCACCGGCGAGGTCAGCTGGGTCCGCACCACCATGCCGTCGGCGACCGGGGTGGTGCACGAGGCGACCGGCTTGCGCTGGCCCTCCACCTCCACCAGGCACTGCCGGCAGGCGCCGGCCGGGTCCAGCAGCGGGTGGTCGCAGAACCGCGGGATCTCGATGCCCATCTTCTCGGCGACCCGGATCACCAGCGTCCCCTTGGGCGCGGTGACCTCGATGCCGTCGATGGTCAGCGTGACCTCGTCGGAGGCCTTTGCTACTTCGCTCACGGTCAGTGCGCCCCCACCAGCTCAGCGGGCGACATCGTGGGTGCCTTCCGGCCCTCGATGTAGTCCAGGTAGTCCTGCTTGAAGTACTTGATCGAGGAGGTCACCGGGCTGGTCGCACCGTCGCCGAGGGCGCAGAACGACCGGCCCAGCAGGTTGTCGCAGGCGTCCAGCAGGGTGTCCAGGTCCTCGTGGGTGCCCTTGCCGGCGAGGATCCGGTGCAGGATCTGCTCCATCCAGTAGTTGCCCTCCCGGCACGGCGTGCACTTGCCGCACGACTCGTGGTGGTAGAACTTGATCCACCGGTACGTCGCGTAGACCACGTCGTCCTGCTGCGAGAAGACCTGTACCGCGGTGGTGCCGAGCATGGTGCCGACGCCTGCCATCCCCTCGAAGTCCAGCGGCGCGTCCATGTGCTCGGCGGTGAGCATCGGCGTGGACGACCCGCCGGGAGTCCAGAACTTCAGCTCGTGGCCGGGCTGCATGCCGCCGGCCAGCTCGATCAGCTGGCGCAGCGTGATGCCGAGCGAGCACTCGTACTGGCCGGGGTTGTTCACCCGGCCGGAGATCGAGTAGATCTTCGGCCCGGGCGACTTCTCGGTGCCCATGCTGCGGAACCACTGCGCACCGCCGAGCACGATGTACGGCACGGTGGCGATGGTCTCCACGTTGTTCACCACGGTCGGGCAGGAGTACAGGCCGTGCGTGGCGGGGAACGGCGGGCGCAGCCGGGGCTGGCCGCGGAAGCCCTCCAGCGAGTCCAGCAGCGCGGTCTCCTCGCCGCAGATGTACGCGCCCGCTCCACTGTGGACGACGATGTCCAGGTCGAAGCCGGAGCCGAGGATGTTCCGGCCCAGGTATCCCGCCCGGTACGCCTCGGCGACCGCGTTGCGCAGCCGCCGGGCCGCGTGCACCGCCTCGCCGCGGATGTAGATGAAGGCCCGGTTGCACCGGATGGCGTAGCTGGCGATGATGACGCCCTCGATGAGCGAGTGCGGGTCGGCCATCATCAGCGGCAGGTCCTTGCAGGTGCCCGGCTCGCCCTCGTCGGCGTTCACCACCAGGTAGTGCGGCTTGCCGTCGTTCTGCGGGATGAACCCCCACTTCATCCCGGTCGGGAATCCGGCGCCGCCGCGACCGCGCAGGCCGGAGTCCTTGACCAGCTGGATCAGGTCGTCCGGGTGCACGCTCAGCGCCTTGCGCAGCGCGCGGTAGCCGTCCAGCCGCTCGTACACGTCCAGCCGCCAGGCGTCCGGGGACAGCCAGCGCTTGGTGAGCACCGGCGTCAGCTTCGCCAGCGCCTCCTGACTCGGTGCCGTCACCACCGCCACCCCGCCTTCGGCGTGGTCCGGGAAAGTGCCGGGTTGGCGATCGTCACGGCAGGCACTTTCGGGGAGCGTGCGAGGATCATGCGACACCTCCCGGGTGGGTGTCCCGCGCGGGCTTGGCGTCGACCGCGGGCTTCGGGGTGGTGGGTGGGGCGACGTTGCCCGGGCTCTCCGGCTGCGGCGGGGTTTCCTTGCGGGAGATCGGCGTGTCCGGGTCGAACCCGGCGACGCTGATGCCGTACCGCTCGGCCAGCCGGGCGCCGGCGAGCGTCGCTTCGCCGGCCGGCCCCTCGCCGACCGCGCCGTCACGCTCGTCGGCGAACCCGGCGAGCTGGAGCGACATCTCCTTGAGCGTGCAGAGCCGGGCGCCACGGGTCGGATGGGGACGCTCACCCGCCTGGAGCTGCTTCACCAGGGTCAGCGCGTCCTCGGCCTGCATCTTGTCGAAGAACTCGTAGTTGACCGTCAGCACCGGCGCGTAGTCGCACGCGGCCAGGCACTCCGCGTGCTCCAGGGTGATCTTGCCGTCCGCGGTGGTCTCGTCGTGGCCCACGCCGAGGTACTCCGACAGCGCCTGATAGGTCCGCTCGCCGCCGAGCACGCCGCACATCGTGTTGGTGCAGACGCTGACCAACCAGTCCCCGGTGGGTTTGCGCTTGTACATCGTGTAAAAGGTGGCTACCGCGCCGACCTCGGCCTTGGTCAGCCCGAGCTGCTCGGCGCAGAACTCGATGCCCTCCGGCGAGACGTACCCCTGCTCCGACTGCACCAGGTGCAGCAGCGGCAGCAGGGCGGAACGCTGTCGGCCCTCCGGGTAGCGCGCGATGATCTCGCGCGCCCGTTCGCGCGCCTGCTCACTGAATGGCATCAGCGGTCACACCCACCCATGACTGGATCCAACGAGGCACCCCCGGCGATCACGTCGGCGATCATGCCACCCTCCGAGATGGCCGGCAGGGCCTGCAGGTTG